>NZ_JBXASW010000094.1:0-15477 GCF_058809745.1 Variovorax sp. MPBD4-3 | reverse complement strand
CGGAAGGGGAGGGAGAAAGACAAATGCGCCGCTCATCGCATCAACCCGCCCTGGCGCAGCTTCTGCTCGAAGTGCCTCAGGATCAGCGTCATGGTGCCCGTGAGCACGAAGTACACGACCGCGATCGCCAGGTACACCTCCAGCGAACGGTAAGACACGCTGATGATCTTCTGCCCCTCGTGCATCACGTCGTGGATGGTCAGCAGCGACACCAGCGCCGAGTTCTTGATGAGCGCGATGAACTCGTTGCCCAGCGGCGGGATCATGCGCACCACCGCCTGCGGCAGCACGATTTGCCGCATGGCCACCCCGGGCGTCATGCCCAGCGACTGCGCCGCCAGCGTCTGGCCCTTGTCGATCGACTGGATCGCGCCACGCACGATCTCCGACACGTATGCGCCCGAATACACGCCGAGCCCCAGCACGCCGCACACGAAGGCCGGCAGCAGGATGCCGAAATGCGGCAACCCGAAGAACAGGATGAACAGCTGCACCAGCAGCGGCGTGCCGCGGATGGCCGCCACGTAAGCGGTGCACGCGCCGTAGATCCAGCGCCGCTTCGGGTTCAGCCGGCCGATGCCGACCAGCAGGCCCAGCACGCAGCCCAGGGCCAGCGCGCAGGCGGTGATCTCCACCGTGACCAGCGCGCCGCGCAGCAGGTCGGGCCAGCCCTGCCAGACTGGCGAGAAATCGAGATCCATGGCCTGCTTACTTGGCGTTGGCGCTGAACCACTTCTTCACGATCTGGTCGTAGGTGCCGTCCGCTTTCAGCTTCTCGATGGCGCCGTTCACCGCCTTGGTCAGCTCGGGCGTGTCCTTGCGAATGGCCATGCCGTACTCCTCGGTCGTGATCTGCTCGGGCAGCACCTTCAGGCCGCCGCGCGTGCGCACGTACTGGTAGGCGGCGGGCTTGCCGGTCACGGCGGCGTCGGCGCGGCCGATGTCGACCAGGTTGAACATCTCCTGGTTCTTCTCGACTTCCATCAGCTGCACCTGCGGGAATTTCTCCTTGGTGTAGCTCACCGACTTGGTGCCCACCTGCACGCTGACCTTCTTGCCGTTGATGTCGGCCGGCGTCTTGATGGCGGTGTTGCCGTCCTTCACCATCACGACCAGGCCGCCCGCGTAGTACGGCACGGTGAAGTCGACGACCTTCTTGCGTTCGTCGGTGATGTAGATGCCCGAGACGGCCATGTCGAAGCGCTTGGAAATGAGGCCCGGCACGAGGCCCTTGAAGTCGATGTCGATCCACTCGATCTTGCGGCCCAGCGTCTTGCCGATGGCCTCGACCAGTTCCACGTCGAAGCCGGTGCGCTTGCCGTTCTCCACGAATTCCATCGGCGGGAAGGTGGCGTCGGTGGCCACGCGCAGCGGCTCGCCCTGCGCCTGGGCGGCGCCGGCGAAGCCGAAGAGAGCAAGGCCGGAGAGCGCGGCGGCGGCAACGGAAATGAGGGAGCGGCGGGTGTTCATGATGAAAGGCTTCCGTGGGAATGAAAAAGAAAAAGCAGCGCGCGACTACTGCAGGGCGCGAGAGATGCGGGCCGCCGTGACGACGGTCATGTGGAGCAATGCAGCTTCCATGCCCTCGACCCGCGTGAGCGGCGCCATGAGCGTGATCGCGCCGCGCAGCCGGCGGCCCGAGGCCAGCACCGGCGCGCTCGCGCCCCACACGCCGGCATCGACCTCGCCGTGGGTCACGGCATGGCCGGCTTCGCGGATGGCATCGAGTTCGGCGGCGCGCTCGGCGCGGCGTTCGGGGCTCTCGCCGAGCCCGTCGAGCAGCGCGTCGCGCTGGTCCGGCGGCATGTGGGCCAGCAGGCACTTGGCGCTGGCGCCGTCGCGCGCGGGCACGCTGCGGCCGCGGTCGAAGGAGCAGCGCAGCGACTGCTCGCTGTCGATCATCTCCAGGCAGACCACGCGGTCGTTCACCGCCGTGACCAGCGCCACGCTTTCATGCGTCTGCCGGGCCAGCTCGCGCATGTCGGTGCGCGCCGCCATCACGAGGTCGGAGTTGCCGTCGAAGCCGGTGGCGAGTTGCACGCTCACCGGGCCCGGCGAGTAGCGGCCTTCCGACTCCATCACGAAGCCCCAGCGCCGCAGCGTGGCGATCTGCCGGTACAGCGTGCTCTGCGACAGGCCGGTGGCCTGCACCAGCTCGGCCGCCGTCATCGCCGACTTGCTCTGCGCCAGCACCGACAGCACGAACAGGGCGCGGTCGTTGTGGGCGGGAGCGTCGGTCGGAGACGTCATCGGAGGCAGTCGCTGGCGGTCGAAAGTGGATGAAGCGGCGTGCAGTATCTTGCTCGCCGTTCTCACTTCCAAGCCTTGATTCCCATTCGATGGGAATGAGCGCGTTTTTTCTTTCTACCTTCGTCTTACCGTCACTTCACCATCGGCAGCTTCAGGCCCTGCTTCTTCGCGGTGGCCACGGCGATATCGTAGCCGGCGTCGGCATGGCGCATGACGCCGGTGGCCGGGTCGTTCCACAGCACGCGCTCGATGCGCTTGGCCGCGGCGTCGGTGCCGTCGCACACGATCACCACGCCCGAGTGCTGCGAGTAGCCCATGCCCACGCCGCCGCCGTGGTGCAGGCTGACCCAGGTGGCGCCGCCAGCGGTGTTGAGCAGGGCGTTGAGCAGCGGCCAGTCGGACACGGCATCGGTGCCGTCCTTCATGGCCTCGGTCTCGCGGTTGGGGCTGGCGACCGAGCCGGTGTCCAGGTGGTCGCGGCCGATGACGATGGGCGCCTTCAGCTCGCCGTTCTTCACCATCTCGTTGAAGGCCAGGCCCGCGATGTGGCGCTCGCCCAGGCCCAGCCAGCAGATGCGCGCCGGCAGGCCCTGGAAGCTGATGCGCTCGCGCGCCATGTCGAGCCAGCGGTGGGTGTGCTTGTTCTCGGGGAACAGCTCCTTGATCTTGGCGTCGGTCTTGTAGATGTCTTCCGGGTCGCCCGAAAGCGCCACCCAGCGGAACGGGCCCTTGCCTTCGCAGAACAGCGGGCGGATGTAGGCGGGCACGAAGCCGGGGAAGTCGAAGGCGTTCTTCACGCCTTCGTCGAAGGCCACCTGGCGGATGTTGTTGCCGTAGTCGACCGTGGGTATGCCCATGGCCTGGAAGTCGAGCATGGCCTGCACGTGCACGGCACACGACCTGGCGGCGGCCTTCTTGAGCGCGTCGTGCTGCGAGGCGTCCTTCATGGCGGCCTGCCATTGCAGCACGCTCCAGCCCGAAGGCAGGTAGCCGTTGATCAGGTCGTGCGCGGAGGTCTGGTCGGTCACGAGGTCGGGCTTCAGTCCACCGGCCTTCGCGCGCTTGACCAGCTCGGGGAGGATGTCCGCCGCATTGCCCAGCAGCGCGATCGACACGGCTTCCTTCGCGTCGCAGTGCTGCTTGATCAGCTCGAAGGCATGGTCGATGTCGCGCGCCTGCTTGTCGACGTAGCGCGTGCGCAGGCGGAAGTCGATGCTCGACTGCTGGCACTCGATGTTCAGCGACACCGCGCCGGCCAGCGTGGCCGCCAGAGGCTGCGCGCCGCCCATGCCGCCCAGGCCGGCCGTGAGGATCCACTTGCCCGCGAGGCTGTTGTCGTAGTGCTGGCGGCCGGCTTCGACGAAGGTCTCGAAGGTGCCCTGCACGATGCCCTGGCTGCCGATGTAGATCCAGCTGCCGGCCGTCATCTGGCCGTACATGAAGAGGCCCTGGCGGTCGAGCTCGTTGAAGTGCTCCCAGTTGGCCCACTTCGGCACGAGGTTCGAATTGGCGAGCAGCACGCGCGGTGCGTTCTCGTGCGTCTTGAACACGCCCACCGGCTTGCCCGACTGGATGAGCAGCGTCTCGTCGTCGTTCAGTTCCTTCAGCGACGCGAGGATCTGGTCGTAGCAGGCCCAGTTGCGCGCGGCACGGCCGATGCCGCCGTACACCACCAGGTCTTGCGGGCGCTCGGCCACCTCGGCGTCGAGGTTGTTCTGCAGCATGCGGAACGGGGCTTCGGTGAGCCAGCTCTTGCAGTTGAGCTCGCTGCCGCGCGGGGCGCGGATCACGCGCGTCGGGTCATGGCGCGGGTCGGTTGCGTCGGGGTTGTTCAGGGCGAATTTCTCGGGAGCGTTCATGGCGTGGTTCTCCTATCTGTCGGATGTGTTTCAAGAGTGGCTGGGCAGGATGTCGAGCAGCGCGGCCGGCAGCTCGGCCTTCAGCGCCCACTGGCGCATGGCTTCGATGTCGGGGGCGAGGTAGCGGTCGCGTTCGAGGAAGGCGACCTTCTGGCGGATGGCAGCGAATTCGGCTTCCACCAGCGGCGAGCTCTTGAGCTTGCGCTTGAGCTCGATGCCTTGCGCGGCGGCCATGGCTTCGATGCCCACCACCACGGCCGTGTTGTCGACCATGTCGGCCAGGCGGCGGCCCGCGAAGGTGGCCATCGACACATGGTCTTCCTGGTTGGCGGAAGTGGGCAGGCTGTCGACGCTGGCGGGATGCGCGAGCGACTTGTTCTCCGAAGCCAGCGCCGCGGCCGTGACCTGCGCGATCATGAAACCCGAGTTGAGGCCGCCGTCGCGCACCAGGAACGGCGGCAGGCCCGACAAGCCGCTGTCGAGCAGCAGCGCAAGCCGGCGCTCGGCGATCGCGCCGACTTCGCTGACGGCCAGCGCAATGATGTCGGCCGCGAAGGCGACGGGCTCGGCGTGGAAGTTGCCGCCCGAGATGACCTCGCCCGTGTCCGTGAAGACCAGCGGGTTGTCCGATGCAGCGTTGGCTTCGATCACCAGCACGCGCGCGGCATGCGCGAGGTTGTCGAGGCACGCGCCCATGACCTGCGGAATGCAGCGCACGGAATACGGGTCTTGCACGCGGCCGCAGTCGGCGTGCGACGGCACGATCTCGCTGCCCTCGAGCAGCGTGCGCACCGCAGCAGCTACAGCGATCTGGCCCGGCTGGCCGCGCGCGGCGTGGATGCGTGCATCGAAGGGCTTGATCGAACCCTGGATGGCCTCGAGCGACAGCGCGCCCGACATCAGCGCCGAGGCGAACACGTCTTCCGCGCCGAACAGGCCGGCCAGCGCCAGCGCGGTCGACACCTGCGTGCCGTTGAGCAGCGCCAGGCCTTCCTTGGGGCCGAGCACGAAGGGTTCGAGGCCGATGCTGCGCATGGCTTCCGCGCCGCCGACGAGCTTGCCGTCGGCCAGCGTCGCCTGGCCTTCGCCGATCAGCACGCAGGCCATGTGCGCGAGCGGCGCGAGGTCGCCGGACGCGCCGACCGAGCCCTTGCACGGAATGCTCGGCGTGACGCCCGCGTTGAACAGGGCCAGCAGCGCATCGACCAGCGCGGGCCGCACGCCCGAATGGCCGCGCGCCAGGCTCACCGCCTTGGTCGCGAGGATCATGCGCACGACGGGCGCAGCCAGCGGCTCGCCCGTGCCCACGCTGTGCGACAGCACCAGGTTGCGCTGCAGCTCGGCCAGGTGGTCGTTGCCGATGCGCGTGCTCGCGAGCTTGCCGAAGCCGGTGTTGATCCCGTAGACGACCTGGTCGTTCTCGACGATGTGGCGCACGGCGGCCTCTGCACTCAGCATGCCGTCGCGCACCGACGGGTCGAGCGCAAGCCGCACGCCGCCGGCCTGGATGCGACGCAGCGTCGCAAGGTCGACCTTGCCGGGCGTGAGGGTCAAGGTGGCATCTGGATGGGCGGTGTGTTTGCTTGGCATGTGAACCTGTCTATACAAGTGGTTGCGAGAGAAAACGTAGGTCTTCGAGGACGAAAAAAAACTAGCCGAAGCTCGGGTTGCCGTCGGCCTTGAAGCGGCTGCCCAGGCTGTAGCGCGAGGCGGGATGCAGGCAGCGCACCCAGGTCACGGGGGTGTTGCGTATCCACGTGCGGCGCGTCAGCAGCAGGCAGGGGTCGGTGGGCGCCATCGCGAGCCGCTGCGCCTGCTCCAGGTTGGGCAGCACGGCGTCGACGACGTGTTCGATCTGGTCGAAGGGCACGTTGCGCACCAGGTACTCGCTGGGCGGCATGGCGGTGAAATCCTGCTCGAGGTAGTCGGGCACGACCTGCGGATTGACGTAGCGCTCTTCGAGCTGCACCGGCGTTTCGTTCTCCAGGTGCAGGCAGGCGCTGTGGAACACCGAGTCGCCCGCGCGCAGGTCGAGCCATGCAGCCACGTCCGGAGAGGCGGCGATGCGTTCGACCTCGATCATTTCGCAGCGGTAGTCGTGCCCGCGCTGGCGGATTTCGCTGGCGATGTTGGCGATCTGCAGCAGCGTGGACTGCGGCTTGTTCTCGGCCACGAAGCTGCCGACGCCGGCCACGCGCACGATGCGGCCCTGCTCCACCAGCTCGCGCAGCGCGCGGTTCACCGTCATGCGCGCCATGCCGAACTGCGCCACCAGCTCGTGCTCCGAGGGCAGGCGGTGGCCGGGCGGCCACGTGCCGTCCTGGATCTTGCGGGAGATGTGATCCTTGACTTGCGCATAGAGCGCGAGGGTTGGGAGGTCGCGCTTCATCTTTGCGCTTTCGGCTGCTGTTCGGGGCGTGTGCACAGGGCGCGGCTCTGGTGCCGGCCGATCAACGACGGCTCTGAACGATCACGACGATGGGGTGCCTTGCGCAGCGAAATAAAGGAGGAGCCCGAAGGGCGGGGGACATTCGCGGAGCAAGGTACCCCGTCGGCGTGAGCGCACCCCGAACAGCGCCTCCCACACACAACGCGAAGAACAGAAAAGCCAAGGTTCATGTCAGTGCTCGGCCGCAGCCATCGACTCGGCGCGGATCTCTTCCGTCAGCCGCGCCTTGATTTCCATGAACTCCGGCGACGTCTTGATCGTGTAGCTGCGCGGATGCGGAAAGTCGACCGCGATCTCCGTCTTGATGCGCCCCGGCCGCGCGCTGAAAACCGCCACGCGATTGGCCATGAAGATCGCCTCGTCGATGTCGTGCGTGACGAACAGCACCGTCTTTTGCGCCGACTCCCAGATGCCCAGCAGCAGCTCCTGCATCAGCACGCGCGTCTGGTTGTCGAGCGCGCCGAAAGGCTCGTCGAGCAGCAGCATCTTCGGGTCGTTGGCCAGCGCGCGCGCAATCGCCGTGCGCTGCTGCATGCCGCCCGAAAGCTGCTTCGGAAAATGGTGCTCGAAGCCGCGCAGCCCGACCTTGGCGATGAAGAACTCGCTGCGCTCCTTCTGCTCGGCCTCGCTCATGCCGCGCTCGCGCAGGCCGAAGCGGATGTTCTGCGCCACCGTGAGCCACGGGAACAGCGTGTAGCTCTGGAACACCACGCCGCGATCGGCGCCAGGGCCTTCGATGCGCTGGCCGTCGAGCAGCACCTGGCCGGTGGTCGGGAAGTCGAGCCCCGCCACGATGCGCAGCAGCGTCGACTTGCCGCAGCCCGAGGGGCCGAGGATGGTGACGAAGTCGTTCTCCTTCACCTCGAAGTCGATCGGCTGCAGCGCCTGCGTGCGCTGGCCCTTGCTGCCGGTGAAGACGCGCGAGACGCCCTGGATGGAAAGTTGGTTCTTCACAGTGCGGCCCATGCGAACAGACGGCGGTTCAATGCCTTGAAGGCGAAGTCGGACAACAGGCCGATGACGCCGATCACGATGATCCCGAAGATGATCTGGCCGGTGTTCAGCAGCGCCTGGCTGTCGGTGATCATGTGGCCGATGCCCGACGAGGAGCCGATCAGCTCCGCCACGATCACGTAGGTCCACGCCCAGCCCAGCACCAGGCGCAGCGTTTCCGCGATGCCCGGCGCGGCGCCCGGAATGAGCACGCGCGCCACGATGCCGCGGCTGTTGGCGCCCAGCGTGTAGGCCGCTTCGACCAGGTCGCGCCGCGCCCCCCCCACGGTGACGGCCACCATCAGCACGATCTGGAAGAAGGAGCCGATGAAGATCACCAGCAGCTTCTGCATTTCGCCCAGGCCCGCCCACAGGATGAGCAGCGGAATGAAGGCCGAGGCCGGCAGGTAGCGGCAGAACGAGACGAAGGGCTCGAAGAAGGCTTCCACCGTTTTCCATGTGCCCATGGCAATGCCCAGCGGCACCGCGAACACGGCCGCCAGCAGGAAGCCGCCGAACACGCGCCACACGGTCATGCCGATGTCGCCGATGAAGCCGTACTCGGTGAAGAGCAGCCAGCCTTCCTTGACCATGGTCGGCGGGCTCGCCAGGAAGGTCGGCGGCACGAAGCCGCCGAGCGTGGCCACGGCCCACACCAGCACGAAGACGACGAAGAACGCGAGCCCCAGCAGCACGCGCGCACGCGTGCCGATGGGTTCGAGCGGCGCGAGCGCGCGGCGGCGCGCGGGGACCGGCACGGCGGCGGACGGCGCCTGCGCCATCTGCGGCATGGCCTTACTTGACGAAGCTTGCATCGAAGGTCACGGACAGATCTTCAGGCGCCTTGCGGATCACGCCGGCTTCCAGAAGGATGGGCGTGGCCTCCTTCATGAAGCTGGTGAGTTCACCCGCGAAGAACTTCTGGTTGGCCGCCTTGTCCTGCCAGCGCAGGAAGGCCGACGACTTGGCGAACTGCTCGCCGCTCTGCTTCACGGCGGAGCCCATGAGCTCGTTCGACTTCTCGGGCTCGGCCTTGATCATGTCCAGCGCGTCGAAGTACGACTTGGTGAGCGCGGCGGCGGCCTTGGCATTGGCCTTGAGCCAGGTGGGCGCGCAGCCGACAGTGTCCATCACCATCGGGTAGTCGAGCGTGGTGGCCAGGATCTTGCCGGCGGCGGGGTTGGCGCGCACGGTCGAGAGGTACGGCTCGTAGGTCATGGCGGCGTCGTTCTGGCCGGCCACGAAAGCCTGGGCCGAAGCCTGCGGCGACAGCGTGGTGGTCTTCACGTCCTTCAGCGTCATGCCGTTCTTGCTGAGCATCCAGGCCAGGCCGAAGTAGGGCGCGGTGCCGGGCGCGTCCACGCCGATGGTCTTGCCCTTGAGGTCGGAGAACTTGCTGACGTCGCCGCGCACCGCGAGGCCGTCGGCGCCGTAGGACTTGTCCATCTGGAAGATCTGCACGATGGGCACGCCGTTGGCGTTCCAGGCCACGTGCGTCTCCACCGTGGTGGCCGCGCACTGGATGGCGCCGGAGGCCAGCGCCAGGTGGCGGTCCTTCTGCGGGATCATCTTGAGTTCGACGTCGAGCCCGTTCTTCTTGAAGATGCCGGCCTTGTCGGCCAGCGAGAGCGGCGCGAAGCCGGTCCAGCCCGACATGCCGAGCGCAATCTTCGTTTCCTGGGCGGCGGCCGTTCCGGCCATGCCCGCTGCACATGCACCTGCTGCCAGCAGCGAAGCGACTTTCACAACTACCGTCTTCTTGACCATGGGTACTCCTGGGTCTGTTCTTTGGAAAAAGGCTCGGCGGCGGGCCGGATGACCGGGCTGCGCGCGCCTCGCATTGTTGCCAAGCGCCCCAACTTGTATATACAGGATAACCCGGAAGGTCATTTTTGGTGCACTTCCTTGGGAAATGCACCGATTTGCTGTCTAGACAAGAAAGAGCGCGGGACGGGGGCGACCATTGCAAACCTCGTGCCACGGCCACTCGGGTGCCACTGGGGGACAATCGACGGCCCGCGCCCCTCAGCCACTTTCCGCCCCTCACTCCCCCGCCTGTGTCCTCTCTCGCTCCCCGCCCCATCGACGCCTCCGGCAGCAGCGCTCCCGCCGACATCCTCCACGAGGTCTTCGGCTATTCGCAGTTCCGGGGGGCCCAGCAGGACATCGTCGACCACGTGGTGGGCGGCGGCGACGCGCTGGTGCTGATGCCCACGGGCGGCGGCAAGTCGCTGTGCTACCAGATTCCCGCCATCGCCAGGCAGCGCGCGGGGCAAGGCGTGGCGATCGTGGTGTCGCCGCTGATCGCGCTCATGCACGACCAGGTGGGCGCGCTGCACGAGGCCGGCGTGAGCGCGGCCTTTCTCAATTCCACGCTCGACTGGGAAGAGACGCAGGACGTGGAGCGCCGCATGCTGCGCGGCGAGATCACGTTGCTGTACGCGGCGCCCGAGCGGGTGAACACGCCGCGCTTCCTGTCGCAGCTCGATTCGCTGAAGGAGCGCGGCAAGCTGTCGCTCTTCGCCATCGACGAGGCGCATTGCGTGAGCCAGTGGGGCCACGACTTCCGCCCCGAGTACCGCGCGCTCACCGTGCTGCACGAGCGCTATGCGGGCGTGCCGCGCATCGCGCTCACTGCCACGGCCGACGCGCTCACGCGGGCCGACATCGTCGAGCGGCTGCAGCTGGAAGAGGCGCGCCAGTTCGTCTCCAGCTTCGACCGGCCGAACATCCGCTACACCATCGTCGAGAAGAAAGACGCCACCACGCAGCTGCTGCGCTTCATCGAGCGCGAGCACGAAGGCGACGCCGGCGTGGTCTATTGCCAGTCGCGCAAGCGGGTGGAAGACGTGGCGGTGACGCTGCGCGACGCGGGCATCAACGCCCTGCCCTATCACGCGGGTCTGGACGCGGCGGTGCGCCAGAAGCACCAGGACCGCTTCCTGCGCGAGGAAGGCATCGTGATGGTCGCGACCATCGCCTTCGGCATGGGCATCGACAAGCCCGACGTGCGCTTCGTCGGCCACCTCGACATGCCGAAGAACATCGAGGGCTACTACCAGGAAACCGGCCGCGCCGGCCGCGACGGCGGCCCGGCCGACGCCTGGATGGCCTACGGCCTGCAGGACGTGGTGAACCAGCGCCGCATGATCGACGAGAGCCCCGCCGGCGAAGAGTTCAAGCAGGTGATGCGCGGCAAGCTCGACGCGCTGCTCTCGCTGGCCGAGGCCAGCGACTGCCGCCGCGTGCGCCTGCTGGGCTACTTCGGCGAGAAGAGCACGCCCTGCGGCAACTGCGACAACTGCCTGAACCCGCCGCAGGTGTGGGACGGCACCGATGCCGCGCGCAAGCTGCTGAGCACCATCTACCGCGTGCAGCAGCTGAGCGGCATCAGCTTCGGCGCGGGGCACATCATGGACATCCTGCGCGGCAAGGCCACAGAGAAGGTCAAGCAGTTCGGGCACGAGCGGGTCAGTACCTTCGGCATCGGCGCGGAGTTCAGCGAGGTGCAGCTGCGTGGCGTGCTGCGCCAGCTGATCGCCACCGGTGCGCTGGCGGTGGACGCGGAGGCGTTCAACACGCTGAAGCTCACCGAAGGCTCGCGCGCCGTGCTCAAGGGCGAGGCGCAGGTGACGCTGCGCGAATCGGTGTCGTCGCCGGCGGAGCGCAAGTCCCGGCGCGAGAAGACCGTCAAGGGCGCGCCCTCGCCCGCCGCCGCCAAGCTCGACGACACCGGCAAGAAGCGCTTCGAGGCGCTCAAGGCCTGGCGTGCCGAAGTGGCGAAGGAGCACAACCTGCCGGCCTACGTGATCTTCCACGACGCCACGCTGGCGGCCATTGCCGAGCGCGCGCCGGCCACGCTCGAAGACCTGCAGGGCATCAGCGGGATCGGCACCAAGAAGCTCGAGGCCTACGGGACCGAAGTGCTGCGGGTCTGCGAAGCGTTCTGACGCAAAAGAGAGCGCGGCCTTGGACACCCGGCAGATGCGCTGCGTCGTCGCGATTGCCGAAGCCGGCAGTCTCACCAAGGCCGCCGAGCGGCTGGGCCTGGCACAGCCGGCACTCACGCAGACGCTGAACCGGCTGGAGCAGGAACTCGGCACGCGGCTGTTCACGCGCTCGCGCCGCGGCGCCGCGCTGACCGACGCGGGCCTGGCCGTCATCGACGACATGCGCGCCAGCCTGGCCTACGGCGACACGGCCGCCGAGCGCGCACGCGCGATGGGCGCCGGGCGCGCGGGCCGGCTCACGATCGGCTTCGTGACGCACGCCGTCTACGAGGTGCTGCCGAACGCGCTGCGCCGGCTGCGCGCCGGGCATCCGCAGCTCGACGTGGTGCTGCGCGAGATGAGCAATGCCGAGCAGGTGGCGGCGCTGGAGGGCGGGCGCATCGACATCGCGCTGCTGCATCCGCCGGTGTCGGTGTCGGCCCGGGTGCACGAGCTGCGGCTGGGCGAGGAGTCGCTGATCGCCGCGCTGCCGGCCGCATGGCCGCTGGACGCGGACGGCTGCGTGTCGCTCGCCGACATCGCGCGGCACGGGCTGGTGTGGTTCCCGGAGCAGCAGATCCCCGCCCTGCGCGCGCAGCTGCTGGGTGCGCTGCGCCGCGCCGGCCACGAGACGCGGGTGGTGCAGGACGCCAACCGCACGCTGACGGTGCTGTCATGCGTGGCGGCGGGGCTGGGCTGGTCGCTGCTGCCGCGCTCGGTGCGCGCGCTGCGGCACGAGGGCGTGCGCTATGCCGAGGTGCGCGACGGCGCGGGGCTGCCCCCGTTCGAACTGTCGGCGCTGTGGCTGGCGCGCTCGCGGCCGACCTTTGCCGATGCATTCGCGGCGATGCTGCGCGGCTGACGTCAATCCATCTGGATCTTGTTGTCCTTCGCGAGCTTGGTCCACTTGGCGATCTCGGCGCGGCGGAAGCCGTCGAGTTCGGCGGGGCTGGAGCCGATCACCTCGGCGCCCAGCGCTTCGAGCCGGCCGCGCACCTCGGGGTCCTTGAGCGTGGCCGCGAACTCCTTCGAGAGCCGTTCGGCCACAGGCGCGGGCGTGCCCGCCGGCACGAACACCGCGTTCCATTCGTAGACCTCGTAGCCGGGCAGGCCGGCCTCCGCCACGGTGGGCAGCTGCGGCAAGGCCGGCGCGCGCGCCTTGCCGGTCACGGCCAGCGGGCGCAGCTTGCCGTCCTTGATGAAGGGCAGGCTCGAAGCCAGGCTGGCGAAGAACACCGGCACATGCCCCGACATCACGTCGGTGAGCGCGGGACCGCCGCCCTTGTAGGCCACGTGCGTCATCTGCACGCCGGCCATCGCGGTGAACAGCTCGCCCGCCAGGTGCTGCGCCGAGCCGTTGCCCGACGACGCGTAGTTGATGGCGCCCGGCTTCGCCCTGGCCTGCGCGATCAGGTCGGCCACGCTCTTGATCGGCGCCGACGGATTCACCACCAGCACGTTGGGCACCCTCACCAGCAGCGACACCGGCGCCAGTTCGCGCAGGGTGTCGAAGGGCATCTTGCGCAGCGCCGGGTTCTGCGCATGGTTGGAGGCGTCGAGCAGCACGGTGTAGCCGTCGGGCGCGCTCTTGGCGACGAGGTCGCCGCCGATGGCGCCACCGGCACCGCCGCGGTTGTCGATCACCACCGGCTGGCCCAGCTTCACCGACAGCTTGGGCGCGACGATGCGCGCCACCGCGTCGACCGTGCCGCCCGGCGGATAGCTGACGACCAGCCGAACCGGCTTGGAAGGCCATGTTTCGGCATGGGCGCAGATGCCGCTCAGCAGAAGGGCCGCGCCCGCGAGGGCGAGGGGAATGGCGCGCAGCAGTCGCGCGCGCGGAATTTCGTTGGTCATTTGTCGATGTCTCCTGTCTTGAACTTGAACAACCTGGCGGGCGTCTCGACCAGGATGCGGCGCCGCGCGGCGGCGTCGGGCACCCAGTCGGCCAGCGCCGCATGGGCGGCGGCGTAGTCGGCAATCTCGCGGTGCTGGGTGTGCGGCCAGTCGCTGCCCCACACCAGGCGATCGGGGCCGAAGGCCTTCAGCAGCGCCTGAGCGGCGTCGTGCGCGGCGGCGGCTTCGGAGGCCACGGGCCAGTTGCGGTAGGCGGCCGAAAGCTTGACCCAGACGCGCCCGCAGGCCGCGGCATCGAGCAGCCAGGCAAAGCCTTCGTCGGAAGATGCAGGCGCCGATGCGGGCCGGCCGAAGTGGTCCACCACCAGCGCGCAGCCGGCGTCGAGCACGGCTTGCGCGGCCAACGGAAGGTCGCGCGATTCGCGGTGCAGCTCCACATGCCAGTCCAATGCGCGCACGCGGGCGAAGAGCCGCCGCCAGCCGGGCTGCGAGAAATCGGGCAGCGGCATGCCCACGAGGTTGAGGCGGATGCCGCAGACACCGGCGGCGGCCATCGCCTGCAGCGTGGCGCCGTCAACGCCCGGGTCGACCACGGCAACGCCGCGCAGGCGTTCCGGGCACGCATGCAGCGCGTCGATCAGGAAGCGGTTGTCGGTGCCGAGGAAGCTGGGCTGCACCAGCACGCCGTGCGAGACGCCGTGCGCATCGAGAAGCCCGAGATATTCATCCAGCGTGGCGTCGTAGTCGGGCGCATGCCGGCGCGTCGCCGCCAGGGGCAGGCCGCGCACGAACACGTGGGCATGGCTGTCGACGGCGGTGATGGCGGCGGAGGGCACGGCGTTGTCTCTGGCGGAATCGTTGTGCGTCCGCGAGGTTGCGGACGTGGGCGAGTATCCGAAGGACGGCGCCTGCCTGGAAGGTATCTCCCGGTTGTGTTTGGATAAGCGTGGCTTATGGAACCGTTCAGTTCGCCGCCGGCAGCGTGATGGGTACCGGCCGCGTCAGCAGGTCGACATAGAGCTCGAAGAAGCGCGCGTTGTCGAACTTCTTCACCACCGTCATCTTCTGCAGGGTGGGGCCGGAGGGCTGCGAGGAATAGCCGATGGAGCGCCCGTTGTCGGGCGCGCCGGGCCTGGCGATCACGTCGACGTAGCGGTCGACCGTCTGGGTGGCGTAGCTCGGGTCGATCAGGTAGGCCAGCGTGAGGGTGTCCCAGATGTTCTGGGTGTAGTTCGGGTTGGTCTCGAAGCCGTTCTTGCCGTCGAAGCCATAGCCGTTGAGCTTCTGGAACACGTCGGTCACGGCCGTGGGCTTGGCCGGGTGCGCGATGCGGTCGTAGATGGGCTTGGTGAGGAACACGGTGTCGGTCACGTCCAGCGGCACCACCACCTGCGGGATCGGCAGGCGCACCACGAACTGCGCGGCGTCGGGGTCGAACCACCAGTTGAATTCCGCCGCCTTGGTGGTGTTGCCCGGCACGTCGATGGCGCCGCCCATGTAGATGATCTGCTTGATGAGCGGCACGATCTCGGGGTTCTGCTTGACTGCGAGCGCGATGTTGGTGAGCGGGCCGATGGCCAGGATGGTGATCTCGCCGGGGTTGGCCTTCACCGTGTCGACGATGAAATCGACCGCGCCCTTGCGCTGCGCCACGGTGTGGGTGGCAAAGCCGTCGGGCGAGGGCTTGAGGTCGGCGTCGGTCCTGGGCTCCGGTCCGCCCCAGGCGCCCAGGTAGCCGTCGCCGCCGGCACCCGCGGCCAGCTCGGCCTGCACGTCGGCATAGGTGTGGTTGAGCGCGTAGTTGGCTCCCACGTAGACGCCGATGCGCTCGCCCACGCCGAGCCGCTCGACCGACTTCAGCGCATCGGCCACCCCCTGCCTGAGCCACTGGTTGCCCGAAACCACGCTGATGCCCATGACCTGCACCTTGCCCTGCGCCTGCAGCTGCGCGGCCATGACGCCGAGCTGGCCGTCGTCGCTCATGGTGTTGTAGTCGCTGTCGATGATGATCTTCTGCGCGGTGGGCGCGGGCGTGCCGCCGAAGCCCGGGCCGAGGCCGATGCCTCCGCCTCCCCCGCCG
>NZ_JBXASW010000093.1:0-16950 GCF_058809745.1 Variovorax sp. MPBD4-3 | reverse complement strand
GAAATAAAGGAGGAGGCCGCAGGCCGGGGGACATTCGCGGAGGGGAGTACCCGATGGCCTGTGCACGCGCCCTGAACAAGTAGTTTTCGGTCCCAGTAAGTGTTTCGAACAATAAGGAGAGCTCTCATGAAATTCCGCCGCACCCTGCTCGGGCTCGCCGCAGCAGCCACCGCCCTCGGCATGTTCTCGACCGGCGCCATGGCGCAGGCCGCCTACAAGCCCGAATACAAGATGTCCCTCGTGCTCGGCCCGCCCACCCCCTGGGGCCAGGCCGGGAAAATCTGGGCCGACATGGTCAAGGAGCGCACCCAGGGCCGCATCAACATCAAGCTGTACCCCGGCGTCTCGCTCATCCAGGGCGACCAGACCCGCGAGTTCAGCGCGCTGCGCCAGGGCGTCATCGACATGGCCGTGGGTTCCACCATCAACTGGTCGCCGCAGGTCAAGCAGCTCAACCTGTTCTCCATGCCCTTCCTGATGCCCGACTACGCAGCCATCGATGCGCTCACGCAGGGCGAGGTCGGCAAGGAAATGTTCAAGACGCTGGACAAGGCCGGCGTGGTGCCGCTCGCATGGGGCGAAAACGGCTTCCGCGAAATCACCAACTCCAAGAAGCCCATCAGGTCGCCCGCCGACATCAAGGGCATGAAGATCCGCGTGGTCGGCTCGCCCATCTACTCCGACATGTTCACCGCGCTCGGCGCCAACCCCACGCAGATGAGCTGGGCCGATGCACAGCCGGCGCTCGCGAGCGGCGCGGTCGATGGACAGGAGAACCCGCTGTTCCTGTTCACCGTGCTCAAGATGCAGACCGTGGGCCAGAAGTTCGTCACCACCTGGGGCTATGTGGCCGACCCGCTGGTGTTCGTGGTCAACAAGGAAATCTGGGCTTCGTGGACCCCGGCCGACCAGGCCATCGTGCGGCAGGCCGCCATCGACGCCGGCAAGGAAGAGATCGCCATCGCGCGCAAGGGCCTGGTGGAAGCCGAAAAGCCGGTGCTGAAAGATATCGCGGGCATGGGCGTGACGGTGACGAGCCTGACGCCGGCGGAGCGCGAAGCCTTCGTGAAGGCGACGCGGCCGGTGTACGACAAGTGGAAGTCGACCGTGGGCACGGACCTGGTGGCGAAGGCCGAGCAGGCGATTGCCGCGCGCAAGAAGTAAGCGTAAAAAAAACGAGGGGCCGCAGCCGCATCAGCTGCGATAGCGGCTCGGGTTGGCCCCCGCCATCTTCTTCATCAGGCGCCGCAACGCCGTGGCGTCCTGGTAGCCCACCGCGCCGGCCACCTGCTCGACCGTCATGCGGCTGGTTTCGAGCAGCGCACGGGCGCGCCGCAGCCGCACGCTCTGCACCAGCGCCTGCGTGCTCTTGCCGGTGGCCTTGCGGATGTGGCGTGACAGCGTGCGCTCCGACATGCAGAACTCGCGCGCCAGCGCACTGACGGCGGGTGCGTCTGGCAACGCCGACTCGACGCGCGCGGCCAACCGCGCCACCAGGTCGTTGCCGTTGGCCAGCACTTCCGGCACCACGAACGGCGCCTGTGCCTGGCGCCCATCGATCAGCAGCATGCGCGAGACCAGGTCGGTGAGCGCACTGCCGCAGCGCTCGCGCAGCAGGTGCAGCATCAGGTCGGTCTGCGCGAACGCGGCGCCGGCCGTGACCACCGGGCCGTCGGCGCACACCATGCGGTCGGCATCGACGGTGCAGCCGGGCGCCATGCGCGCAAGCAGCGGCGCATACCACCACGAGGTGGTCGCGCGCCGGCCCTGAAGCAGCCCCGCCGCGTTGAGCAGGAACACGGCAGAACAGGAGGCCGCGACCTGCCCGCCGGCCCTTGCGTGCCGCACCAGGCCCGCGACCGCCTTGGCTGCGTCGTCGCTCTCGAGGCAGCGGCGGATGTCGCCCGGCGTGTTGAGGCCGAGCCCCGGCACCACCCAGGCCGAGCGGTCGTCGCGCGGCCGTACGGGCAGGCGCGCGGTGTCGATGGTCATGCCGGCCTGCAGCGGCACCGGGCCGCCCTGCACCGAACACAGCCGCCATCGCGGCGGCGCCACGCCGGCACGCGGAGCCAGGGCCTGCGCGGCGCCGAGGATGTCGAGCGTGACCGCGACGCTCGAATTGAAGGCGCCGGGCAGCACCAGGATCGTGAAGTCGTGCATTCTTGGGGCTGTCTGATTCAGCCTCTAAACAGTCAAATTGGACACTGCCATTCTGGCGGCGCGAAGGGCCCAATACAACCATGCCCAACATCCTCGTGAAGATTCCCCAAGGCGCCTTTCCCGGCGAGAGCCGCGCCACGCTGGTTCGCAAGATCAATGAAGCGGCCGCGGCCGTCGAGCAGATGCCGGACGAGCCCCGTGCGCGTTTCATGTGCTGGGTGCTGGTGGACGAGGTCGCTGCCGGCGGCTGGACCTGCGGCGGCGCCGACGCCACCGCGCAATACCTGCCGTGCATGGCGCGGGTGCTGCTGCCGGCCGGCGTGCTCGACGATGCATCGCGCAGCCTCTATGCCGCGCGCATGCATACGGCCTTCGCAGAAGCCATGCCGGCGGACGACCGGCGGCGCCTCATGACCTCCGTGGTGCTCGACGAAGTGCCCGATGGCGCCTGGGGCGTGGACGGCCGGATATGGACGCTGCCCGACTTCGCTCGCAATGCGGGCTATGCCCATCTGCAGCAGCTGGCGCGCAGCCCTGCATGAGCAACACGCAGAAACGCATGACGACGACGACCCGCCCCCTGACCGAAGACGACCCGCTCGACGATTTCACCGCGCGCCGGATCACGCTCGACGGCGTCGAGAAGAAGGTCTACGTGCTCGGCGAGGGCCCGGCCGTGATCGTGATGACGGAGATGCCCGGCATCAGTCCGCATGTGGCGCGCTTTGCACGCTGGGTGCGCGACGCGGGCTTCACCGTCTACATGCCGTCGCTGTTCGGCCGCGACGGTGCCGTGCCCGGCGCGGAAGAAGGCGTGGCCGTGTTCAGGCGAGCCTGCGTGAGCGCGGAGTTCCGCGCCTTCGCCGCCAATGAATCGAGCCCGGTCACGCAATGGCTGCGCGCGCTCGCGCGGCTCGCGCATGCCGAGTGCGGCGGCCCCGGCGTGGGCGCCATCGGCATGTGCTTCACCGGCAACTTCGCGCTGTCGATGATGCTGGAGCCCGCGATGCTGGCGCCGGTGATGTGCCAGCCTTCGCTGCCGATGGACAACCCCGCCGCCACGAACATGGCGCCTGAGGAACTGGCCGCCGTGCGCGAGCGGCTGGCGCGCGAAGACCTGACGGTCATGGCCTACCGCTTCGAGGGCGACAAGCATTGCAGGGCGCAGCGCTTCGCGGCCTTTTCCGAAGCGCTGGGCGAGCGCTTCGTGGCCCGTGTGCTGCCGGACAGCGCGGCCAACACCGACACCCCGCCCTTCTTCGCGCAGGTGGTGGCGAGCCCGCACAGCGTGGTGACGGCGCACCTGATCGACGAGGCGGGCCAGCCGACGCTCGCTGCGCGCGACGAGATCCTGGCGTTCTTCGCCAGGCGGCTGCGGCAGCGCTGAGCGGCGCCCGCGCTCTGGCAGACTGGCGCCGCAGGGGCGCGCCGTTCGCGCCCGCCAGGAGCCCTTTTCATGCCGCCGCCGAATTCCATAAATACTGTACGTCACACGCTCATCATCGACACGGACCCCGGCGCCGACGACATGATCGCGCTGCTCTTCGCGATGGCCGCGCCCGAGCGGCTGAACATCCAGGCGCTGACCACCGTGGCCGGCAACGTACCGCTGGCCAAGACTTCGCGCAATGCGCGCCTGGCATGCGAATGGGCTGGGCGGCCGGACATTGCGGTCTACGCAGGCGCGCAGCGGCCGCTGAAGCGCACGCCGATCTACGCGGCCAACATCCACGGGCGCGAAGGCCTCACCGGCGTCGACGTGTACGAGCCCGCGGCGCCGCTCGCGGAAGGCAACGCGGTCGACTACCTCGTTCGCACCTTGCGCGCCGCGCCGGAGAAAAGCGTGACGCTGGCCATGCTCGGCCCGCAGACCAACCTTGCGCTGGCGCTGGAACAGGCACCCGACATCGTGCGCGGCCTGCGCGAACTGGTGCTGATGGCGGGCGCGCATTTCAATGGCGGCAACATCACGCCCGTGGCCGAGTTCAACGTGTTCGCCGACCCGCACGCGGCCGAGGCGGTGCTCGCGAGCGGCGTGCCCATCACCATGCTGCCGCTGGACGTGACGCACAAGATCCTCACGAGCGACGAGCGCATCGCGCGGCTGCGCAAGCTGGGCAACCGCGCCGGCGCGATCGTCGCGGACATCCTCGACGCCTACGCGCCGCAGGAAATGAAGCACTACGACATGCCCGGCGGACCGGTGCACGATGCCACGGTCACGGCCTACCTGCTGCAGCCTTCGCTGTTCAAGGGCCGGCGCATCCACGTGGAGATCGACAGCCGCGAGGGCATGGGCTTCGGGCAGACGGTGGCCGACTGGCATGGCAGCCTGCGCCGGCCGGCCAACGTGAACTGGATCATCGACGGCGATGCGCAGGGCTTCTTCGACCTGCTGACGGAGCACATCGCGCGGCTGCCTTGAGCCCGGTCAGTTCGCGGTGATCTTGCGGTCGCGCACGATCGCGCTCCATTTGGAATCCTCTTTCCTCATGAAGTCGGTGAGCTCGGCGCGGGTGGTCGGCTGCGGCGTCAGGCCGTGCTTGTTCAGCGCTTCCTTCACGCCGGGATCGGCCAGCACCTTGACGATGGCGTGGTTCCAGCGATCCAGCAGGGCCGCGGGCGTCTTGCCGGGTGCCATGAAGGCGTACCAGTTGAGGGCTTCGAAGCCGGGGTAGCCCGACTCCGCCACCGTCGGGATGTTGGGCATGTAGGCCGGACGGGTCAGGCCCGTGCTGGCCAGCGGAACCAGATTGCCGGCCTCGATCTGCGGCAATGCAGTCGGCGGCGCCGAAAAATACGAGGCGATGCGCTGGCCCAGCAAGTCTTGCAGGGCCGGGGCGCCGCCTTTGTAAGGCACATGCACCATGTCGATGCCGGCTCGCTGGTTGAAAAGTTCTCCGGCCAGATGGGACGCGGAGCCGGCACCGGTCGAGGCGAAGTCGACGCTGCCGGGTTTCTTCTTCGACAGGGCCACGAACTCGGCCAGGGTCTTCACGCCCAGGCCCTTGTGCACCACCAGCACGTTGGGAAAGTTGACGCCGCCGGAAACCGCGGCCAGGTCCTTGAACGGGTCGTAGCTCACCTTCATGACATGCGGGGCGATGGTCAGCGGCCCGACGGAGCCGAGCAGCAGCATCGACCCGTCGGCCGGCCCCGTGGCCACGTACTGATGGGCGATGTTGCCGCCGGCGCCCGCCTTGTTGTCGACGATCACCGTCTGGCCGATGTCTTCGCCGAGCTTCCTGGCGATCAGGCGTGCGGCGGCATCCGCCGCGCCGCCCGGTGCGAAGCCGACCACCAGGGTCACTGGCTTCTTCGGCGGGAAGTCCTGGGCCTGCGCATGCCCCGCCAGGAAAAGGGTGGCGGCCAGGGCCGCGAGGTGCAGAAGTTGTCGCTTTTTCATCGGAGTCTCCTTGGGGTTGTCGTGTTGTCGTTTTGTCGTGTTGCCCGTCAGTCCGAGCCGAGGCCGACGGGGTTTGGCAGGCGCTTTTCGACGGCATGGCGCAGCAAAGCGGCGCTGCGGAAGATGCCGTGGCCGAACTTGCCGTAGGGCATGGTGGCGAAGAGCGCCATCACGGCACCCAGGTGCACGCACAGCAGCAGGGCCAGGGCGGGGGTGCCGCGGCCGAGCCACAGGGCCAGGCCGCTGGCGCTGGTGAGGAACAGCAGCGCGATGAAGCCCAGGTCCATGGGCTTTTGAGCCGGGTCGCCGTGCAGCGGATGCCGCTTGCGGTTCAGGTGCCACAAGCCGGCGGTGCCGAGCATCAGGCTGATGCCGCCGGCCACGCCCAGCAGCTTCGGCAGGCTGGGCAAGGCGTAGGGAGCGGCCCAGCCGAAGGCGTAGTGATACAGCGTGGCCACGCCGGTGGCCGCGAAGCACAGCATGAAGCCGTAGAAGGTGAGATGGTGAAAGCGCCTGCGTGCCAGCGTGTAGGCGTCGTCTTCGTTGTGGCAACCGTCGCCGTGGCCGCCGTCCAGATACCTGAGGCGCAGTGCCGCGTCGGCGGCTTCCGCCGCGGCGGGTCCGTTCAGCGGCGCGCCGCTGGTGGCGGGCGTGATGTCGCGCCAGAAGCGCCGCACGCCCATGGCCAGCGCCAGGGTTGCGAACAGGAACACCGGGGCGAACAGGGCGACCAGCAGGTTGTGCGGAAACACGCTGTAGAAGTTTTCGCCCGGTGCCGTTCCCCACAGCCCGCCCTTCATCGCCACGGCGAGCGCCAGGAACAGCGCCAGCGCGCCGGCCAGGGCCAGCGAAAGCGTGAGCCCGTTGCGTCGGTAGAGCGCGCCGAGCGCGGGCGGCCAGGCGTAGTCGATATAGGTCTGGCCGCGGACCTCGGCCATGGCCCTTGGCACGTTGACGGCGAACTCGTGCGGCGGCGCGTACTGGCAGGCATGCAGGCAGGCGCCGCAGTTGTGGCAGAGGTTGGCCAGGAAGTGGATGTCGGCCTTGCCGAATTCGAGCCGGCGCGTCATGGCCGGGAACACGGCACAGAAGCCCTCGCAGTAGCGGCAGGCATTGCAGATCTGCATCTGCCGGCCGACCTCGCTCTCGGCGGCCGAAAGAATGGGAATGACGCGTCGCGGACCGTCCGCGAGCGACCCCGCCTCGCGTGCCAGGGCTTCAAGCGTTTGCATGGTGGATTTCTTTCTGCTTCAGGACCGCGGCCGCGGCCTGGGTGCCGGCAATGCGGCCGAAGGCGGTGCCGATGCTCATGCCGACGCCGGCGGTGTAGCCCTTGCCGAGCACGTTGCCGGCCATCATTTCGCCGGCCACGAAGAGGTTGGGGCTGGGCCGGTCGCCAAAGCGCACGGCGGCGGTGTCATCCACCTTCAGGCCCAGGTAGGTGAAGGTGATGCCCGGGCGCAGCGGGTAGGCGTGGAAGGGCGCGGTGTCGATGGGCCGCGCCCAGTGGGTCTTGGCGGGCGACAGCCCTTCGGTATGGCAGTCATCGAGCGCCGTGTGGTCGAAGCGGCCGACACGGCAGGCGGCGTTGTAGTCGGCAATGGTGCGCAGGAAGGTCGCCTCGTCCAGGCCGAGCAGGCGTGCCAGTTCGGGCAGCGTGTCGGCGACCGCGCCCGGAAACACGGGAGGCATGAAGCGGCCCACCGCCTTCTGGTCGATGATGGAATAGCCCATCTGTCCCGGCTGCTGGGCTACCAGCCGCCCCCAGATGGCATAGCGCTTGGGCCAGAAGTCTTCGCCTTCGTCGTAGAAGCGGCGGGCCTCTCGGTTGACGACCACGCCCAGCGACACGCAATCGATGCGGGTGCAGATGCCGCCGTCGTAGAGGGGCGCGCGGGCATCGATGGCCACCATGTGGCCCTGCGAGGGATCACCGACGGAGTCCGCGCCGGCATCGATCAGTTGCCTGAGCAGCACGCCCTGGTTGAAACGGGTTCCGCGGATCAGGAAGTTGTCCGCCGGCCATTCGCCGCGTTCGTTGCGGCCCCAGGCCTCGCGCAGCCATTCACGGTTCGACTCGAACCCGCCGGCCGCGAGCACGCAGCTTCTCGCGGTGATCCGTTCACCGCCCTCGGTGCGCACCGCGGTGAAGCGCAGGCCGTCGAGCTCCACCGAAGCCACGGGCGTCTCGTAGCGGATCCGAACCCCGAGGCGCTCGGCGCTGCGGTAATAGGCGTTCACCAGCGCCTTGCCGCCACCCATGAAGAAGGCGTTGGTGCGCGCCACGTGCAGTGCGCCGGAAAGAGGCGGCTGGAAGTGCACGCCGTGGCTGCGCATCCAGTCGCGGCAATTCGACGAAGCACGGATGACCAGCCGGGCCAGGTGTTCGTCGGTCAGGCCGCCGGTCACCTTGAGCAGGTCCTGCCAGTATTCTTCCTCGGGGTAGGCCTCCACGAGTACGTCCTGGGGACCGTCGTGCATGCAGCGCAGGTTGCGCGTGTGCTGCGAATTGCCGCCGCGCCACGCCTTGGGCGCGGCTTCGAGCAGCAGGACGCTGGCGCCCGCCTCGCGTGCCATCAGCGCGGCGCAAAGCGCGGCATTGCCGCCGCCTACGACCAGCACATCGACCTGTTCATCGCTCACTTCTCGTCTCCTTGTGGGTCGGGAGACTGTAGGCAGGCCACCCTTCAGGCGACAGGCCGGATCGGGCAACAGGTGTTCAGTTTTCGAGAAGACTCGCGCCAGCCCAGCGGCCTTCGCGCACCAGCATGCGCGCGGTGTCGGCCATTACCACCCGGGTGGCCAGCGCAGCCGGCGACAGTTCGTCGTCCGACAGGCTGACCAGCAGGCTGCGCCGGCCCACGTGGTTGTCGGTGATCTGGCTGCTGAGCACATCGTCCGCCGGCTGCCGCGCGAGGGCGGCACCGGGCTGGATGGTGGCGCCCAGGCCGGCGCGCACGGCATCCATCAGCAGCGCCAGGCCGTCGATCTCGGCCACCACCAAGGGCTCGATGCGGGCACGGGCGAAAGCGGAAGTGAGGCTGGCGCGCAGGCCGTGGCCGGCGCTGGGCATGATGAGCGGGACGCCGGCCAGCTGCGCCAGCCGCACCTTCGGACCCGGCGGGCGCTGCGCCAGGCCGACGGCCGCGAGGACGAAGAGCTTTTCATCGAGCAGCGGCTCGATGCTCCAGCGGCGCGGCGTGGCGGTCTCGAACAGCACGGCCAGGTCGAGCTGGCGAGACTGCAGCATGCTGGCCAGGTTGCCCGACAGCGACTCCACCAGATGCAGCCGCACGTCGGGGTAGCGCGTACGCATTTCCCGGATCAGCGGCAACCCGAGCACGGAGGCTGTGGTTGGCGCCAGGCCCACGCTCACATGGCCGGAAAGGCGTGCCTGCTGCGCCGCGCGCACGGCCTCGTCGGCATGGCGGAGCGTGAGCTGGGCCTGCTGCAGGAAGGCCACGCCGGCGTCGGTGGGAGTGACGCCGGTGCTGCTGCGTTGAAGCAGCCGGGTGCTGAGCTCGCCCTCCAGGCGGCTGATCTGCTGACTCAGCGCCGATGTCACCACGCCGAGCTCGATGGCCGCGCGGCCCATGCTGCGCAGTTCGCAGACTTTCACGAAATAGCGGAGTTGGCGGAGTTCCATCGCAAGGGGCCGGCGGTCGAGGGCCGGGCATCGAAGAAGTCATCGCGCAATGAAAAAAGCCACGCTGCGGAACAACGTGGCCTGTCTTTCCTGCGCGGCGGATCAGTGCTGCAGGATCTTGTTGAGGAAGTCCTTGGTGCGCGGCTGGCGGTTTTCCGGGTGTCCGAAGAACTCGTCCTTCGGGCAGTCTTCCAGGATGCGGCCGCCCACGTCGATGAAGATCACGCGGCTGGCCACCTTGCGGGCGAAGGCCATTTCGTGCGTGACCACCATCATGGTCATGCCTTCCTTGGCCAGGGCCACCATCACGTCGAGCACTTCGCCGACCATCTCGGGGTCGAGCGCCGAGGTAGGTTCGTCGAACAGCATCACGATCGGGTCCATCGACAGCGCGCGGGCAATGGCCACGCGCTGCTGCTGGCCGCCCGAGAGCTGGCCCGGGAACTTGTCCTTGTGCGCCATCAGGCCCACGCGGTCGAGCATCTTCAGGCCGCGGGTCTTGGCTTCGTCGGGCGAGCGGCCCAGCACCTTGATCTGCGCGATCGTGAGGTTCTCGGTCACCGACAGGTGCGGGAACAGCTCGAAGTGCTGGAACACCATGCCGACCTTGGAGCGCAGCTTGGGCAGGTTGGTCTTGGGGTCGTGCAACGGAATGCCGTTGACGGTGATCTCGCCCTTCTGGAAGGGCTCCAGCGCGTTCACGGTCTTGATGAGCGTGGACTTGCCGGACCCCGAGGGGCCGCAGACGACGACCACGTCGCCCTTGGAGATGTTGACGGAGCAGTCGTTGAGCACCTGCACCGGGCCGTACCACTTGGATACGTTCTTGATTTCGATCATTTTTTCGGACATTTTCAAACTCCTGTGAGCAGGTTCATCGCACCGAATGCAGTCGGGGAAACGCCGTGGAACCGGCTTTGCCGGGCCACCGGCGTTGCCCCCTGGAAGGGGGTTGGCGAAGCGACACGAAGTGCGCGAAGACTGGGGGTCATCTGATGATGGCGATTTTCTTGTGCAGGCGCTTCACCAGCCAGGAAAGGGCATAGCACATGACGAAATAGACGACGGCCGCCAGCAGGTAGGCCTCTTCCGGCCGCCCGAAGTTCTTGCCGGCGGTCTCGAAGCCCTTGAGCATGTCGTACGCGCCGATGGCGTAGACCAGCGACGTATCCTGGAAAAGGATGATGGTCTGCGTGAGCAGCACCGGCAGCATGTTCCGGAACGCCTGGGGCAGGATCACCAGCTTCATGTTCTGGCCGTAGGTCATGCCCACGGCCATGCCGGCGGAGACCTGCCCGCGCGGGATCGACTGGATGCCGGCACGCATGATCTCGGAAAAATAGGCGGCCTCGAAGCAGACGAAGGTGATGACCGCCGAGGTCTCCGCCCCGATGGGCCGCCCGATGATGAACGGCACCAGCAGGAAGAAGCCCAGGATCACCATCACCAGCGGCACGGAGCGCATGCCGTTGACGTAGGCGGCCGCGGGAAAGTCCAGCCACTTCTTGCCCGACAGGCGCATGAGCGCAAGCAGGGTGCCGAAGAAGATGCCGCCCAGCGTGGCCACCACCGTCAGGATCACGCTGAAGTAGAAGCCCTTCAGCACATAGGTGCTGATCAGGCTCCAGTTGTAGAAGGAAAAGTCGAGATTCATCATGTCAGTGGCCTCCCGTGCCGCCGGCGGCAACGAAGCCCGGCACGCGCACCTTGCGCTCGATGAAAGTCAGGATGCGGTTCACCAGCATGGCGCTGATGACGTAGAGAGCGATCACGCCGATGTAGATCGGGATCTGCGCCGAGGTCTCTTCACCGGCCTGCAGGTAGAACTGCGTGAGCTCGGGAATGGACACCGCGAAGGCCACCGACGAGTTCTTGAAGATGTTCATCGACTCGCTGGTCAGCGGCGGCATGATGATCCGGTACGCCATCGGCAGCAGCACGAAGCGGTAGTACTGCGGCGTCGTGAAGCCCACGGCCATGCCCGCGTAGCGCTGGCCGCGCGGAAGCGCCTGGATGCCCGAGCGCAACTGCTCGGCGATACGCGCGGACGTGAAGAAGCCCAGCGCGCAGACCACCAGCACGAACGGCGGCAGGTCGCGCATGGGCGGAATGATCTTCGGCAGCACGAAGTACCAGATGAACACCTGGACCAGCAACGGGATGTTGCGGAACAGCTCCACCCATGCGTTGCCGAGCCGAACCAGCCAGGGACTGTCCGGCAGCGTGCGCAGCGTGCCGATGATCGAGCCCACGACGAGCGCCACGAGCAGGGCCGAGAGCGACACGCCCACGGTCCAGCCCCAGGCGTTCAGCATCCATTGCAGATAGGTCTGGTCCGCTCCTCGCGCAAAGCAGCTTGCGACCACTTCATTGGTGAGCGTGTCCTGGCAAAAGACCGACATGTCCAGGTTCAGCATCCATCCTCCTTCGCGGGTAAGGGCCCGCGCCCATTGCATCGAAAAGCCCGCGTCGGCAGGGTGCCGCGCGGGCTTGGCTTTTTCAGGTCTGGCGCCGCCTTACTTGGGGGCGTAGGCTTCCATGGGCTTGTCGTTCGGGTTGGCCCAGGCGGCCTTGGTACCTTCCGACACAGGCATGTTCAGGTTGACGTTGTTCGGCGGGATCGGCTGGGTGAACCACTTGTCGTACAGCTTGGCGAGCGAACCGTCCTTGATCTGGCGCACGATGCTGTCGTCGACGGCCTTCTTCAGCTTGGCGTCGCCCTTGGGCAGCATGCAGGCGATGGGCTCGACCGACAGCACTTCGCCGACGATCTTGAAGTCCTTGGGGTTCTTCGACTTGGCGGCGTTGGCGGCCAGGATGGAACCGTCCATCACGAACGCGTCGGCGCGGCCCGACTCGAGCAGCAGGAAGCTGTCGGCGTGGTCCTTGCCCATGACTTCCTTGAAGTCGACGCCTTCGGCGCGCTTGTTCTTGCGCAGCGTCTGGACGGAAGTGGTGCCGGTGGTGGTGGCCACGACCTTGCCCTTCAGGTCGGCGATGCCGTTGATGCCCGAATTGGCCTTGGTGAGGATGCGCACTTCTTCCACGTAGGTGGTGTAGGCGAAGTCGACGTCCTTCTGGCGGGCCGTGTTGTTGGTGGTGGAGCCGCACTCGAAGTCGATGGTGCCGTTCTGCACCAGCGGCACGCGGTTCTGCGAGGTGATGACCTGGTAGTTGACGGTCAGCGGCTTGCCGAGGTCCTTGCTCAGGTCCTTGATGATGTTCTCGGCCATTTCAGTGTGGAAGCCGACGTACTTGCCGCCGCCCAGCGTGTAGGCCAGGCCGGACGAATCGCGAACACCCAGGTTCACTGCACCGCGCTCCTTGATCTTGGCGAGGGTATCGGTGGCCTGCGCAAAGGCGCCGGATGCCACGAATGCCGTCACGGCCAGCGCGAGCAATTGCTTTTTCATCAGAAAACTCCTTGGGAAATTGAACAGAAAGAAATACATCGAAATTCTAGACACACACTGTTGTTGGGCGCATTGGTAACCACCCCGGTGCACGGTGCACTGAACCCAGTGCTTTCGCGCAGGAGCGGGCGCCCGTCTGGTGCATGAGACCCGTCATGGCGCCGGAGGCAATTGATTAGCAGCCTCCGTGCCCGTCGGCAAGGCCGCGGCGGAAACAGATGCTGACAATCTTACAGGTTGCGTCAGGTTTTCCGGCACGAGCAGCGCTTCCATCTCGGCGCGGGTCATGATGCCCAGCGACTCGGCCACCAGGTCTATAGGCCCGCCGGTGGCCAGCGCGGTCTTGGCGATGAGCGCGGCCTTCTCGTAGCCGATGAGCGGATTGAGCGCCGTGACCAGCGTGACCGACGCGCGCACCTGCCTGGCAAGGAACTCCCGGTTGGCCTCGATGCCCTCGACGCAGTTCTTCTGCAGGGTGTTGCAGGCCCGGCTCAGGTGCTGGATGCTCTTGAACAGGCTCCAGCCCATGATCGGCTCGAAGGCATTGAGCTGCAGCTGGCCGGCCTCCGAGGCCATGGTGACCGTGATGTCGTTGCCGATGACCTCGAAGGCCACCTGGTTCATCACTTCCGGGATCACCGGGTTGACCTTGCCCGGCATGATCGACGAGCCCGCCTGCCGCGCCGGCAGCCGGATCTCGCCGAAGCCGGCCTGCGGGCCGCTGGAGAGCAGGCGCAGGTCGTTGCAGGTCTTGCTGAGCTTGGTGGCCACGCGCTTGAGCACGCCCGACAGCTGCACGAAGGCGCCCGTGTCCTGCGTGGCCTCGATGAGGTTTGCGGCCTGCTTGAGCGGCACGCCGGTCTGCTCGGCCAGGTACTGGCATGCGAGGTTGGCGTAGCCGTGCGGTGCGTTGATGCCGGTGCCGATGGCGGTGGCGCCGAGGTTGATTTCCTCGATGAGGGCGCGCGCCTCGCCGAGCCGCTCCTCGTCCTCGCCGATCATGATGGCGTAGGTCAGGAACTCCTGGCCCAGCGTCATGGGCACGGCGTCCTGCAGCTGGGTGCGGCCGATCTTGAGGATGTCCTTGAACTCGAGCGCCTTGGCCTCGAACGCGCGGCGCAGCGAGGCCATCGACTCCAGCAGCCTGCCGATGGCGAACCACAGCGCCAGCCGCACGGCGGTGGGGTACACGTCGTTGGTGCTCTGCGAGGCGTTGACGTGGTCGTTCGGGTGCAGCACGTCGTAGCGCGCCTTCTCGTGGCCCAGCTTTTCCAGCGCGAGGTTGCAGATGACCTCGTTGGCGTTCATGTTGGTGGAGGTGCCGGCGCCGCCCTGGATGACGTCGACCACGAATTCGTCGAGCAGCTTGCCGTCGATGACGTCCTCGCAGGCCAGGATGATGGCGGCGGCGCGGTCGCGGTCGATGGCGCCGAGGTCGGCATTGGCGCGGGTGGCGGCCTTCTTCACGTAGGCCAGCGCGCGCACCAGGTCGGGCATGGCCGAGATGCGGGTGCCGGAGATGGCGAAGTTCTCGACGGCCCGCGCCGTGTGCACGCCCCAGTAGGCGGCGGCTGGAATCTGCTTCTCGCCGAGGAAGTCGTGTTCGGTCCTGAAATTGGTGCTCATACAGGTTCCTCGGCTAAAAAAAAGCACGCGGGTGGCGCGTGCCGTAAAGCTTGCTTGTGACAGCGGCGTTAAAAAACTGCCGCGACTGTAGTGGCCCGGGCCCCGCCGTGCCAATGCCGTTTGCGGGGACGGTCATGCGCGTCATTTATAGATTGTGCGGTGCACAAAAACGCCGTCAGCGCGGCGGCTGGGTGCCGACAAGGTAGGACCACAGCGCGTCCGCCGTGCCCTTGGGCTGCATGCTGTCGAGCGACGACGACTTGGCGGCGCGGCCGGACGCGCCCTTGACCGGCGCCGGCGCGCTCGGCCGCTCGCGGTAGGCGCGGATTTCCATCGTCGCCTCCAGGCTGTCGATCTCGGGCGGCAGCGCGCTCACCAGCTTGCGCGCCTTGATCTCCTTGCGCACCGCGCTCTGCGGCAGGAAGGCGATGCCGTGGCCCTCCAGCGCCATCACCTTCAGGCCCTCGGCCATGTCGGTTTCATAGACGCGGTCGAGGTGGATGGCCGTGCCCGACTCCTTCAGCAGCTGGTCGACGACGCGCCCCAGGTAGGCGCCCGGCGCATAGCCCAGGTACGGCAGCGGCTGGCCGGGGCGGCCCGGCAGCCGGTAGCGCGGCGCGCCGTCGGCGTCGGCCTTGACCCAGGGGGCGACGGTTTCCTCGCCCAGGCTCACCATCTCGTACTTGTTGGCGTCCAGCTGCAGCGGCTGCGAGGGGTGGTGGTAGGCGATCAGCAGGTCGCAGCTGCCCTCCACCAGCCGCAGCACCGCGTCATGCACGTTGAGCGCGATGAGCCGGCTCTTCATGGGGCCGAAGTGCTCGCGCAGCGACGTGACCCAGGCCGGGAAGAAGGTGAAGGCCAGCGTGTGCGGCACCGCGAACTCGATCACGTCCTGCCCGGCGGCCGAATGGCCGCGCAGCATGGCGCGCGTGCTCTGCAGCGACTGCAGCATCTCGATGGCCTGGCTGTAGAGCGTCTGCCCCGCGGGCGTGAGGCGCGTCGGGTACGAGCTGCGGTCGACCAGGTCGGTGCCGGCCCAGCCTTCGAGCGCCTGGATGCGGCGCGAGAACGCCGGCTGGGTTACATGCCTCAACTGGGCCGAGCGGCTGAAGCTGCGCGTTTCCGCAAGGCTGATGAAGTCTTCGAGCCACTTTGTTTCCATACGCGGCGATTATGCGAGCGCCGCGCCATACTGGGCGCCCCCTCCTTTTCCCGCACTCGCCATGCCTTCAGCCGACCTGCTCGACCTCAGCGCCACCGAACTCTCCCGCCGCATCGCCGCGCGCGACGTGTCCTGCCGCGAGCTGATGGCCGCCTCGCTGGCGCGCATCGAGGCGCTGAATCCGCGCTTCAACGCCATCGTGTCGCTGCGCGATCCGGCGCTGTCGCTGGCGGAGGCCGACGAGCGCGATGCCGAGCTGGCGCGCGGCGAACGGCGCGGCTGGATGCACGGCTTTCCGCTCGCGGTGAAAGACCTGAGCCACGCCGCCGGGCTGCCGACCTCGATGGGCTCGCCGCTGTCGCCGCGCTCGCCGGCGCGCACCGACAGCCTGCACGTGGCCCGCGCCAGGGCCGCCGGCGCCATCGTCATCGGCAAGACCAACACGCCCGAGTTCGGGCTCGGCTCGCACACCTACAACCCGGTGTTCGGCATCACGCGCAACGCCTATGCGCCCGAGCGCAGCGCGGGCGGCAGCAGCGGTGGCGCGGCCGTGGCGCTGGCCCTAGGCATGGTGCCCGTGGCCGACGGCAGCGACATGATGGGTTCCCTGCGCAACCCGGCCGCCTTCAACAACGTGATCGGCATGCGGCCCTCGCGTGGACGCGTGCCCGGCGACCCCGAGCAGGAGCTGTTCTTCCAGCAACTGGGCATCGAAGGCCCGATGGCGCGCACCGTGGAAGACGCGGCGCGCCTGCTGGCGGTGCAGTCGGGCTTCGACGGCCGGGTGCCGCTGTCGTCGCCGCACGCCCTGCCCTCGCCCGACGCGCTGCAGCTCGACGGCGACGGCAAGGGCCTGCGCATCGGCTGGCTGGGCAGCATCTGGCCCGACCTGCCGCTGGCGCCCGGCGTGCGCGAGCTCGGCGAAAAGGCGCTCGGCACCTTCCGCGACATCGGCTGCGAGGTCGAGCCCTGCACGCTCGACGTGCCGCGCGAGCACAACTGGAGCGCCTGGCTGCGCCTGAGGCAACTGCTGGTGGGCGGCAAGCTGGGCGCCTACCTGAGCGACCCGAAGCTGTTCGCGCAGCTCAAGCCCGAGGCGCAATGGGAAATAGAGCAGAGCCGGCACCTCGACGCGGCCTCGCTCTATCAGGCGTCGAACTACCGCTCGAACGTGTACCGCGCGTTTCTCAAGCTGTTCGAGCGCTTCGACTTCGTGCTGGCGCCGACGGCGCAGGTGTTTCCGTTCGACGCCGAGCTGCACTGGCCGACCGAGGTGGCCGGCGTGAAGAGCGACACGTACCACCGGTGGATGGAGATCGTCACGCCTTTCACGCTGGCGGGGCTGCCGACGCTGAATGTGCGCGCGGGGTTCGGGGAAGGCGGGTTGCCGATGGGGGTGCAGCTTGCCGGGCCGATCCATGCGGATCTGGATGTGCTGCGGCTGGGGCATGCGTACGACCTGGCCTGCGGCTGGGCCGCCAAACGCCCCCCGGTATTGGCTTGACTCCCTCCCCTTCCGGGGGAGGGCCGGGGTGGG
>NZ_JBXASW010000092.1:0-17216 GCF_058809745.1 Variovorax sp. MPBD4-3 | reverse complement strand
GGGCGGGGCCGACTGCGGGTACAAACCGTGGTTCCCGTTCTCACCTGCCTGCTTGCTCTTCCTCCAATGTCCAGCCTTCCTCACAGCCCTTCCGCCGACCGCAACAAGCAGCCGATCCTCGATGCGTTGACCGCCATCCTTGGCGAAGAGGGCGCCGCACTGGAGATCGCGTCCGGCACGGGCCAGCATGCGGTCTGGTTCGCGGCGGCGATGCGCGGGTGGAGCTGGCAGCCCACCGACGCCGACGCGCGCATGCTGCCCGCGATGGCAAGCCGTATCGCGGAGGCCGCGCTGCCCAATCTGCATGCGCCCCTTCTCCTCGACGTGATGGAATCCCGATGGCCATCGGAGGGTTCCGCGTTTGCCGGAGGGCAGGGAGACAAGCAGTTCGACGCGATCTTCTGCGCGAACATGCTGCACATCTCGCCCTGGGCCACATGCGCCGCGCTGATGCAGGGAGCCGCACGGCATCTGCGTCCTGGCGGGGTGCTCGTCACCTACGGACCTTATTTCGAAGCAGGCGTGCCGGCGGCGCCGGGCAACATCGCGTTCGACGAAGACCTGCGCGCACGCGATCCCGACTGGGGCATCCGTCGCCTGGACGACGTGGCCGCGCAGGCGCAGCAGGCTGGTCTTGCGTTGCGGCAGCGGCATGCGATGCCTGCGAACAATCTGCTGCTGGTCTTCGGGCTTCGGCGAAGGCTCCGAATCAGGCCATGAACCTAACGCTTCGAATTCTCTTCATCGCCAGCGGCGCGCTGCTCTTCGGCTTCGTATCGAACGCCATCCTTATCGGGGTCGGGCATTGGTATGAAATGAAAGTGGCGCGCAGCGAATACGACCTTTCCGATGCCTTCATGATCGCGATCTTTGTGCAGGCACTTTGCGTCGTTGCCGGCGCTTTCACCGGCAACTGGCTGTACCGGCGCTGGCGCAACAAGAAGAAAAGCGCCGGAACCTGACCTAGGCCGCCTCCGCGTACCGGCTCGAATACCAATCCAGCAGATCCCCCGCAGGCAGCGGACGCGAAAACAGAAAGCCCTGCAGCTCATCGCATCCCATCGCGATCAGTATGTCGCGCTGGGCCTCGTTCTCCACGCCCTCGGCCACCACGCTCAGGCCCAGCGCGTGGGCCAGGCGGATGACGGCGTCGATCACGGCCCTGGCGTCTTCCTTGGTCTGCAGGTCCTGCACGAAGCTGCGGTCGATCTTGACCTGGCGCGCGGGCAGTTTGCGCAGGTGGCTCAGGCTTGAATAGCCGGTGCCGAAGTCGTCGATCGACAGGAACACGCCGACCCGCGCCAGCCCTTCGAAGGTGCGCTGCGTGGCCTTGATGTCTTCCATGGCGACGGATTCCGTGATCTCGCACAGCAGCAGCGTGGCCGGCACGTCGTGGCGCAGCAGCGCCCGTTCGACGCGCGCGACGAAGTCGACTTCGCGCAGCTGCATGACCGACAGGTTCACGGCCACGCACATCCGCGTGCCCTGGGCCTGCCATTGCGCGATCTGGCGGCAGGCCTCGTCGAGGATCCAGTCGCCCAGGTGCACGATGAGGCCGAAGCGCTCGGCCAGCCCGATGAATTCGGTCGGGCCGATCAGGCCGTGCTGCGGATGGTTCCAGCGCACCAGCGCTTCCACGCCGCTGATGCCGTGGCCGGTGCCGTTGATCTTGGGCTGGTAGTAAAGCTCGAACTGCTTGAGCTCCACCGCGCGGCGCAGGTCGCTCTGCAACTGCAGTTGCTTGGCGGCATCGGCGCCCATGTGGGACTCGAACATCACGTAGTTGCCGCCGCCCGCGCGCTTGGCCTCGTACATGGCCGCGTCGGCGTTGGCCACCAGCTTGTCGGGCTCGCCCTGTTCCGGGTGCAGCACGATGCCGATGGAGCATGCGATCTGCAGCTGCTTGCCCTGCACGTTGAAAGGCTCGCCAAGCGCGCGCAGCACGCGATTGGCGGCTTCCGCGCATTCGGCCCGGTCGCGCACGCCTTCGAGCAGCAGCAGGAACTCGTCGCCGCCGATGCGGGCCACGGTGTCGCCTTCCCGGGTGGTGCGGGCCAGCCGCTCGGCGGCGACGCACAGGATGCGGTCGCCGGCCGAGTGGCCGAAGGAGTCGTTGATGGGCTTGAACCCGTCGAGGTCGACGAAAAGAACCGCAATGCGCTCTTCGACCTGCAGCTGGTTGGCGCGGTTCATGCGCGCCAGGGCGTGGCGCAGCCGGTCTTCGAACAGCACGCGGTTGGGCAGGCCGGTCAGCGCGTCGGTGAAGGCGCGCTTCTGCAGTTCCTGGTTGGCCTGGGTGAGTTCGGCATTGGCCTCTTCGAGCGAGCGCGACAGGCGCCTGGCGACCAGCTGCAGCCGCGATTCCAGTATGGAAGTGAAGAGCGTGCCCAGCAGCAGCAGCCCCGAGGCCAGCCCGACGATGGCGGTGAGCCCGGTGCCGCCCAGCTGGCCGGCGCTGAGGCAGACCGAATCGGCCGGGAAGCTGGCCGCCGCCATGCCGGTGTAGTGCATGCCGCAGATCGCGATGCCCATGACCACCGAGGCCAGAAACTGGAAGGCCACCCGGTGGTTGCTGTGGGCATTGCCCAGGTACTTGAAGATGAACAGCGCCGCGGCCGAGGCGCCCAGGCCTATCAACAGCGACAGCAGCACGGTGGGCGCGTGCCAGACGATGGGCGGCGCCATGTCGAGCGCGGCCATGCCGATGTAGTGCATGCCGCAGATGCCGACGGCCATAGCCAGCGAGGCCACGGCGATGCGGCGCAGTCCGTATTCGGCCTTGCTGGCCACCCACAGCGCGACGCCCGACGCCATGACGCCGGCCACCCATGAGGCCAGGGTCAGCCCGCCGGAGAAGCCGAGCGAAATGGGCAGCGAGAAACCCAGCATGCCCACGAAGTGCATCGACCAGATGCCCGTGCCCATGGCCAGCGAGCCCAGCGCCCACCACAGCAGGTGCGGCCGTCCGCTGGCATGCCGCACGCGGCGCGACAGGTCGAGGGCCACGTAGGAAGCAAGGGTCGCGAGGAGCAGGGACGCGGCGACGGCCCACAGGTTGTGCTGCGACGGAAGATAGGCGGGGAGATTGTTCACGGTGACGGTGCAAAAGCCGCGCGAGGGCGCCTGGAGAGCACCGCGCCGGCGCTCATGTCCTCAGGCAGAAGCCGGCCATCGCGGATGAGTCTGCCACAGTTTTTCCGGCGGCCGCCTTACCATGCGATCAGGAAAAACGGGTGCATCCAGTCGCCGCTTGGCTGCGTACGGGTGTCAGTGGCACGCATTCCGGCGTGCCTTCAGCCGAGGAAAAGTCATGCCGCAGGACATCGCATTCGCCATCCGCTGGGTCGAAAAGGGCCTGGTGCCTGACCCGGTGGTTCGCCGGGGCATTCGCCGGTTGCTGAGAGACCGGCTCGCGGAGCTGCATTCGGGCAACGCGCTGGCGGTGGCCGAGCTGACGCAGGATTTCGTCGCCCGCATGGGCGCGGCCAACCTGGCGCCGCTGCCCGAAAAAGCCAACGAGCAGCACTACGAGGTTCCGGCCGCCTTCTTCGGCGAAGTGCTGGGAAACCACCGCAAGTACAGCAGCTGCTACTGGCCCGAGGGCACCCGCACCCTGGAAGAGGCCGAATCCGCCGCGCTGGCCGCCACCTGCGAGCGCGCCGGCCTGGCCGACGGGCAGGACGTGCTGGAGCTGGGCTGCGGCTGGGGCTCGCTCACGCTCTGGATGGCCGAGCACTACCCGGGCAGCCGCATCACGGCGCTGTCCAACTCCAATTCCCAGCGCGAATACATCGAGGCGGAGGCGGCGCGTCGCGGTCTGGGCAACGTGCGGGTGCTCACGCGCGACATCAACGTGTTCGACACCGACGAGCGCTTCGACCGCGTGGTGTCGGTCGAGATGTTCGAGCACCTGCGCAACTGGCCGCAGGCCTTTGCCAACGTGGCGCGCTGGCTCCGGCCGGGCGGGCGCTTCTTCATGCACGTGTTCGCCCACAAGGAGGCGCCGTACCCCTTCGAGGTGCGCGACCCCAGCGACTGGATGAGCAAGTATTTCTTCTCCGGCGGCATGATGCCCAGCGACGACCTGGCGCTGCACTGCCAGGACGACTTGCGCCTGCTGCGCCGATGGCGCTGGGAAGGCAGCCACTACCAGCGCACGGCCGAGGCCTGGCTGCGCAACATGGACGCGCGACGCGACACGCTGCGCCCGCTGTTCCAGGCCACCTACGGCGCCGAGGCCAACGTATGGTGGACGCGCTGGCGGCTGTTCTTCATGTCGGTGGCGGAACTGTTCGGCTTCGACCACGGCCAGCGCTGGTGGGTGAGCCACTATCTGTTCGAGCGACGTACATGAGGCTCGCCCCCAGGCTTCGCGCACTTCGTGTCGCTTCTCCTTCCCCCTGCCGGGGGCGCCGCCTGTGGCCCGGCGGAGCCGGTTCCACGGCGTCTCTTGAATCTTCGAGGGCGGTTGTGTCATGAGCGGCATGGTGTCGGTTGCATTCGCCGGTTTGGCCCTGACGGCGTCTCTGGGCTTCCTGACATGGGTGGCCAGCCTGGTGCGGCATGACGTCAGCCTGATCGACCGCATCTGGTCGGTCTGCATCGTGGGGGCGGGCATCGTCTATTTCCTGCTGCTGCCGGTGCAGACGGTGCGCGGGCTGTGCATGGCGGTGCTGGGCGCGGCGTGGGCGGTGCGGCTTTGCCTGTATGTCACCTGGCGCAACTGGGGCCACGGCGAAGACCGGCGCTACCAGGCGATCCGCGCGCGCAACCAGCCGAACTTCGGCTTCAAGAGCCTGTACCTGGTGTTCGCGCTGCAGGCGGTGCTGGCCTGGATCGTTTCGGCGCCGTTCCTGCCGGGCATGGCGGCGGCGCGGCCGCTGGGCGTGCTCGATGCGCTGGGCATCTTGCTGGCGCTGTTCGGCATCTTCTTCGAGGCGATCGGCGACGCGCAGATGGCGCGCTTCAAGGCCGACCCGAAGAACAAGGGCCAGGTGATGGACCGCGGGCTGTGGCGCTACACGCGCCATCCCAACTACTTCGGCGAAGTGTGCGTCTGGTGGGGCCTGTGGCTGCTGGCACTTGGCGGCGCGGGGTGGAGCGGGGCATGGAGCGTGGTGTCGCCGCTGCTCATGACCTGGCTGCTGCTGAAGGTCTCGGGCGTGAGCATGCTCGAAAGCGACATCGGCGAGCGCCGCCCGGCGTATCGCGACTACATCGCGCGCACCAACGCCTTCCTGCCGGGGCCGGTGCGCGGAAACCGCAAGGCGCCGTGAGCAACATGACGAAGAAGCACTGGCTCTGCGCGCTGGCCGCATTGGCCGCGCTGTCGAACGGGGCGGCCACCGCCTCGGCCGCCGGCCCGTCGGGCGGTGAATGGGATTTCCGCGTGCTGCTGGACGACTCGCCCATCGGCGAGCACCGCTTTGCGCTGGCCACCAACGGCGGCGAGCGCAAGCTGGTGAGCGACGCGCGCTTCGCGGTCAAGCTGCTGGGCGTGACGGTGTACCGCTACCGGCACGAGGCCACCGAACTGTGGCGCGGCGACTGCCTGCACCGGCTCACCTCCAAGACCGACGACGACGGCACGCCCGAGAAGGTCACCGCCGAGCCCGCGGGCGACAACGCGCTGGCCGTCGCCACGCCCAAGGGCACCCAGTCGGTCGACGGCTGCGTGATGAGCTTCGCCTACTGGAACCCCGCGATCCGCACGCAGGCCAGGCTGCTGAATTCGCAGAGCGGCAAGCTGGAGCAGGTGCGCATCAGCAAGGCCGGCAGCGGCACGGTGGAAGTGCGCGGCCAGCCGGTGGAGGCCACGCGCTGGCGCATTGCGACCGACGCGCAGCCGATCGATGTCTGGTATTCGCAGCAGGGCGAGTGGCTGGGGCTGGACTCCACGGTCAGCGGCAACCGCAAGCTCAGCTACCGGCTGAAGTAGCAGGGGCTGTGGCGGTGCCCGCCCGGCGGTGGCACCATCTGCCGCAGTGAAGCCCTCGTTGAAACGTATGTCGTCGATGCGCATCGTCCTGGCTGGCGCGGTCTGCCTCGCCGTCGCCGTGCTGGCGGGGGTGGTGTACGAGCAGCTCGGCCGCTACCGCGCCATGCGCGACTTTCCCCCGCCCGGCAGGATGATCGACGTCGGCGGCGGGCGGCGCATTCAGCTCGACTGCCGCGGCAGCGGCTCGCCCACCGTGGTGTTCGAGGCTGGCCTGAGCATCGACGGCTCGCTGAGCTGGGCGCCGGTGCAGCCGCAGGTGGCCGCTCACACGCGCGCCTGCTCGTACAGCCGCGCGGGGCTGATGTGGAGCGACCCTTCGGACGCGCCCTACAGCGCCAGGCAGGTCGCGCAAGACCTGCACACGGCACTGGCCCGCGCGGGCGAGCGCGGGCCGTACGTGCTGGTGGGCCAGTCCATGGGCGGGCTCTACGCCATGAACTTCACGCAGCATTTCGGCGACGAGGTGGCGGGGCTGGTGCTGGTCGATCCCTCGCACCCGGACCAGGTGGCGCGGGTGGCGGCCTTCATGGTGGAAACGCGGTCGCTGCAGTCGCGCATCGGCGTGGCGCTGACGTGGTCGGGGCTATTGCGGGCGGCGGCCTCGGCGCTGCTCTCGCAGGCGCCGCACCAGACGGCGCACGACGCGCAGGCGGTTCGCGCCTTTGCCCCCAAGTCGATGCGCACGCAGCTGATGGAAGGCGATGCGATGGACGACACGCTTGCCGAGACGCGCGGCTTCAGGAACCTGGGCAACCGCCCGCTGGTGGTGCTGACGGCGATGGCGCCCTACACTGAAGCGGAGCTGCGCGGCATGAAGATCACGCCCGCCCAGGGCACGCAGGTGCAGGCCATCTGGAAGCAGATGCACGCGGAAATGGCAGGCTGGTCTTCGCGCAGCGTGCACCGGCTGCTGCCGAATGCGGGGCACGACATCCAGTTCGACGACCCGCAGGCGGTGATCGATGCGGTGCTGTCGGTCGTCACCACCGTGCGGTCCGACCAGGGGGCCGCGCCGCACTGAAGCGCGGCGCTCCCGCCTGGCCTACCTGCCTGCCTACCAGCGGATCTTCACGCCCACGCTGCCGTTGATGCCGCTGCGCACACGGGTGTCGCCACCCGAAGACCACAGCTTGCCAAGCTCCGCATAGAGGCTCGTGCTCTGCGTGAGTTGCAGCGTGGCGCCGGTCGCCAGCTCGCTGCTGGTGCCGCCGGTGCGCGTGGCGATGGGCGTGCTGCCGGCCGGGCCGATGAAGTTCGCCACGTCGGTGCCGCTGCTGCTGCGGTACACGTTCACCCGGACATAAGGCTGCAGCCGGCCGGCGGACGTGTCGATCTCGCCCTTGAGCCGCACGCCCGCACGCGCGAGCCAGCCGTCGTGGTTGTTCTGCTGCACCAGCGCGCCGCTGATGCCGGTGTCACCCAGGTTGAGCCGCTGGCGCACCAGCTGCAGCTGCGGCTCGATGACCCAGCCGTCCGCGATGGCGAACGACTGGCCCACTTCCACGGACGCCAGCAGGCTGTTGCCCTTGCCGCTGCTCGAGAAGCCCAGCGTGGGCGAAGCGGTGTAGCGGTGGCGTCCGGCCTGCAGCACGCCGTCCACGTACAGGCCGCTGTCGTTCTTCCAGGTGGCATAGGCGCCCAGGTACTCGCTGCGCAGGTTGTTGGTGCCGGCCGCTGCGTTCTGCAGTCCGCCGACGAAGCCGTTCACGCGCATGTCGCCCTCGAGCTGGCCGACGTACACGCCCACGCGCCAGTTCGGGTCGGCCCACAGGTCGGTGCCGGCCTGGAAGCCCGTGAGGCGCCCGCTGCTGTTGGGGCTGACCGTGCCGCTCTGGCCGATGGTGCGGTCGGTGCTGATGACGCGGCCCCAGGCCTGCCGGTAGCCCATCTCGGGCGTTGCGGTGTTGGTGCCCGAAAGGCCGGTGCCGGTGTCGTCGCCCACGCGCTGGTGCAGGTTGGACAGCATCGCGAGGTTGGACTGGCGCAGCTGCTCCGGCAGCGCCGCGTACAGCGGTACTTCGGCGCGGTAGGTGGGTACGAGCACGCCACCCCCAGTGCCACCCGCAGTGCCAACTCCGGTGCCGCCGCCCGTGCTGCCGGTTCCGCCGCCCGTGACGGGCGCGCCCGTGACCGGATCGACGGTCATGGTCGAGCGCAGATACCAGTTCTCGCCCGCGCCGCTGGCGTCGGCCGCGTACAGGCGGTACTGGTAGGCGCCGGCGTCGACGTGGCCGCCCGCGAGGTTGAAGGCGCTCTTGGTGGTCTGCGCGGTGGTCGTCGCGCCGTTCACGGCGCTGATCACCTCGATGCCGTTGCCGCTGGTGAGCGCGCCCAGGCCGCCCAGGTTGGTGATCTGCACGTTGGTGGTGCCGCTGGCAATGGCGGTGCTGCCGCTGAGGATCAGCCGGTCGGTCGCGCTGCTGCTGCCGCCCAGCGCCGTGCCCAGCCGCAGCGTGCCGCCGTTGCCCACCCACGGGCCGGTGACGGTGAGCGTGGTGCCGGGCGCGCTGCCCACCAGGGAGACCGTGCCGCTGTTGGCCACCGAGGCCACCGTCTGGCTGCGGCCCGCCAGGTCCAGCGTGGCGCCCGAGCCGACCGTGAAGGCGCTGGCGCTGCTGAAGGTATTGGCCGCGCCGGCGGCCAGCGTGCCTGCCGATACGTTGGTGCTGCCGGCGTACGTGTTGGCGCCGCTCAGCGTGAGCGTGCCCGCGCCGCTCTTCACGAGGCCGCTGGCCCCCGAGATGGGGCCGGTCCAGCTCAGGTTGTTGCCGTTGGTGTTGATGGTGCCGGTGCCGCCGAGCAGCAGGGCGCTGCCCACGCTCAGGCCGTTGGCGCCGGCGATCACGCTGGCGGTGGCGCCGCTGTCGATGGCCACGGCGCCCGTCAGCGAGTTGCCGGTGTTCAAGGTCAGGCTGTTGGCGCCGCCGGTGAATTCGATGGCCGAAGCGCGCGTCACGCCGTCGCCGCCCAGACCGCCCGCGATGCTGCCGCTGTTGACGATGGCGATGTTCGCGCCCGCCACGCCCACGCCGCCCACGCCGTTGGCGCCGACCGCGCCGCCGTTGCTGTTGGCGCCGCCCGCGCCACCGGCGCCGCCGGTGATGCTGCCGCTGTTGGTGAGGGTTGCGCCGCTGCCGGAGGACCACACGCCGGCGCCGCCGTCGCCGCCGCCGCCCGGCGTGCCGGTGCCGCCAGCGCCGCCGCCGGCCGCACCGCCGGCGCCACCCGCGCCACCGGTGATCTGGCCGGTGTTGGTCATGAGCACGGTGCTGCCCGCGAGCGTCACGCCGTCGCCGCCGGCCCCGCCGCCGCCGCCCGAGGCGTTGGGGCGCGGCGTCGCCAGTTCGGCGCCGCCGGCGCCGCCCACGCCGCCGGCGATGGTGCCTGTGTTGCCGAACGCGAGCCCCGGCGTGGTGGCGTTCAGGTAGAAGCCGACGCCGCCGCTGCCGCCGCCGCCGGCCTGCGAGAACGCATTGCCGCCCGCGCCGCCTGCACCACCCGTCGACGAGCCCGTGGCCGTGTAGCTGCCCAGCGGGCCGTTGAGGATGGAGCCGTAGCCGCCCGCGCCGCCGCCGCCGGCCGCCCAGTAACCGTTGCCGCCCGCGCCGCCGTTGCCGCCGGTGTAGCTGTTGGACGTGGTGCCGACGTTGTTGCCGATCGTCGCGCCCTGGAAGCCGCCGCCGCCGCCGCCGCCGTAGCCGTTTCCGTTGTTGGCGTCGCCTGTCTGGGCCTGGCCGGCGCCGCCGTCCGCTCCCTGTATCACGCCGGGGCTGACGACCGTGCTGCCGCTGCCCGCCGCGCCGCCCGCGCCCGCCGTGGCACCGCCGGGGAAGTTGGTGGTGCTGGCGGCCGAGCCGGCCGTGACGCCGGAGGGCGTTGACGAGCCGCCGGTGCCCCCGGTCGCGTTGATCGTGGTGTCGTTCAGGCCGCCGTTGCCGCCGCTGCCGTTGCTGCCGCCGGAGCCGGCGTTCAGCGTCGGGTCGCCGACAGGCTGGCCGCCCGTGCCGCCCGCGGCCAGCACCGGCCCCGCTCCGAGGAGCAGTGCGGCGGCCACGGCCACGGCGCGCAGGTCGCCGCCCTTGGCGGACGACCGTGAATGGCCGCGCGAAGTTTCAGGCGCGGCCACCCAGGTACCGAGCGTTGGATTCCAGAGGGTGCGGAAAATCTTGTTCATGGCGTCTTTTCATTTGTGGCTTGTTGCGTGCAGGCGCCCGTATGCAGCAGCAAGCTCTTCCTCTTGCTCCTCCACACGCCGCGAATCTCAAACTTCAAGCCAAAAATGTAAGTACGCGTACAGGCTGGCGATATGCCTGAAAGGGGGTACCTGCCTGGAGCGCACCGACGCCCGAAAGGCGTGCTTCCAGACCCTGCGCAAGCCCTTGGGCGGGCTTGGCACCGAACTGCATCCACACGTAACCGATGTTTCTTGGTGGATGCAAAAGTATTCAGTTTGCCGTGGCCTCAGGCCGGAACCTTCTGCGCCGGCGAGGTTTGCAGCGGTGGCGTACCGGCCTTGAACATGCCCGCCAGCTGCTTGCGCAGTTCCGGCGTGTCGGTGTGGCCGTGAACGGCCACGGCGTGCTGGACGGCGGCATCGAGCAATTCGCTCTCGGTGTCGGCCGAGAGCGCGACGCTGCAGTTCATCGTGCTCGGGTACTCGCGGCAGTCGATGTATTGGCGTGACATGGCAGCTCCTGGAATATGTCCTTGCGGACGGGCGGCTTGCTGGCCCCATGCCTGCCTATACTGAATTCGCGGCAAGGAGCCCGCGAGCATCCTGCGTCCCGATGCGAGCAGGCGCCATACGCAGCAATGCGTACCCGCCGTGAAAGGGGCATGCCATGACGCATCTGACGCGCAACGATTGCGCGAGCGCGCTTCGCCTGCTGGAGCAGCTCGAGTCCTGGCGTTCGCCCGTGCGTCGTCACGGCACGGGCCACGGCAACGGCTGGCGCGAATTGCGTCGCGCCGAACTGCAGGCCGACTACTACCGGCGCCTTGGGCTGGAGCATGCGGTGGCGGTGGCCTTCCTGTACCGGCTGGCCTGCCGCGCGGAGGCGCCGTTGCCCGATGTGCCGCCTGTCGGCCTGACGCCCCGCGAGGGCGACGTCATGCACTGTCTCTCGCGCGGCAAGACCGACGCCGAGATCGCCGCCTTGCTGTCGATAAGCCCCCGCACCGTCCACAAGCACCTGGAGCATGTGTACGTGAAGCTGGGCGTGGAGACCCGGACGGCGGCCGTGATGCGCGCGCTCGCCATGGGCAGGAACCCATGACGAACAAAGGCTGCGCCGTCAGCGCGAGGCCACCGCCACCGGCGCATCCGCCGGCGACGCACTCCGGCCGATCATCCACGCGCACACCGCCGACACCACGCCCGCGAACAGCACGTACAGGCAGATCTGCCACGGCTCGCCGCCGCCGGACTTCAGCAGCGCGGTGGCAATGATGGGCGTGATGCCCGAGGCGAAGATGCCCGAGAACTGGTAGACGAAGCTGATGCCCGTGTAGCGGACCTTGGCGTCGAACAGGTCGCAGAACAGGGCAGCCTCCGGCCCGTACACCGACGCATACAGGATGCCGAAGGGCACGATGATCGACAGCCATATCAGCAGCACGTTGCCGCCGCTGTGCGTCATCAGCCAGAAGCCCGGGAACGCCGACACGGCGGTGATGAGCGAACCCCACATGTACACGCGCGGCCGCCCCAGCCGGTCCGACATGCGCCCGAAGAACGGAATGGCGAAGCACATCACCACCGCCGCGGCCATCACGCCCAGCAGCGCCTCGGTGCGGCTGATCTTGATGGTGCTGGTGAGGTAGTTGATGGAGAACACGCCGAAGATGTTGAAGAACACCCCGTCGATGTAGCGCGCGCCCATGCCCTTGAGCACGTTGCCGGGGTAGCGCCGGATCATGTCCATGAACGGAATGCGCAGCTCGGCGTTGCGCGCCTTCACGGCCGCGAACTCCGGCGTTTCCTTCACGTGCAGGCGGATGTACATGCCCACCATCACCATCACGCCCGAAATCAGGAAGGCGATGCGCCAGCCCCACGACAGGAACTGCTCGTCGGTCAGCAGCCACGACAGCAGCGCCACCACGCCCGAGGCCAGGCACAGGCCGATGGCCAGCCCGATCTGCGGCAGCGAGGCATAGAAGCCGCGCTTTTCCTTCGGCGCGTATTCGTAAGCCATGAGCACCGCGCCGCCCCATTCGCCGCCCAGGCCGATGCCCTGCGCCACGCGCAGCAGCAACAGCAGCAGCGGCGCCGCGATGCCGATCTGCGCATAGGTGGGCACCAGCCCGATGAGGAAGGTGGCCACGCCCATGATCATCAGCGTGATGACGAGCATGCTCTTGCGTCCGATCTTGTCGCCGAAGTGGCCGAAGATCACGCCGCCCAGCGGCCGCGTGACGAAGCCCACCGCGAAGGTGGTGTACGCCAGCAAGGTCGACACCACCGGGTCGCTGCCCGGGAAGTAGAGCTTGTTGAACACGATGCCTGCCACCACGCCGTACAGGAAGAAGTCGTACCACTCGATGGTGGCGCCCACCAGCGCCGAAACCACCACCCTGCGAATCGCTTTCTCGTCGCTTGCGCTCATGTCGTTGTCTCCGATGAGGTTGTCGTGGCGGCCTCTGCGGGCCGTGGGTTTGCAAAAAACTCAGTGCGCGGCGGTTGCCGCTCTCACGTCCTCTCTGATCAGGTCGACGGCCTTCTCGGCCATCATCACGGCGGGTGCGTTGGTGTTGCCCGACACCAGCGTCGGCATTGCCGAGCAGTCGATCACGCGCAGCCCCGCCACGCCGTGCACCCGCAGCCGCGCATCGACCACCGCGAGCTCGTCGCTGCCCATGCGGCAGGTGCCGGTGGGGTGGAAGATGGTGGCGCCGTTGTTGCGGCAGAACTCCAGCAGCCCGTCGTCGCTCGTGATGTCGGGGCCGGGCTTCACCTCGCGCTTCACGTAGGGCCGCATCGCGGGAGACTCGGCAATCGCGCGCGCCGCCCTCACGCCGGCCACGGTGGTGGCGCGGTCCAGTTCGGTGGCGAGGTAGTTGGGCTGCATCGAAGGCGGCTCGGCCGCGTCGGCCGAGCGGATGCGGATGTACCCGCGCGACTCCGGCCGCAGCTGGCACACCGACATCGTGAAGCCGGAGTAGGGGTGCACCTTGCCGCCCGCCATGTCGGCCGACAGCGTGGCCACGTGGAACTGGATGTCGGGCGTGGCCGCCACGGGCCGGCCGTGCGCATCCTTCAGCGCGCGCATGAAGCAGCCGCCCTGGTTGATGCCCACGGCCAGCGGGCCGGTGCGGTGCAGCAGCCATTCGAGGCCCATGCCCATCTGGCCGAACCAGGAGTTGAGCTGGTCGTTGGTGGTGATGGGCTTGGTGCACTCGTAGCCCAGGCGGATCTGCAGGTGGTCCTGCAGGTTCTCGCCCACGCCCGGCAGCTCGCGCACCACCGCAATGCCGAAGCGGTCGAGCAGCGCGCGCGGCCCGACGCCCGAGAGCTGCAGCAGCTGCGGCGACTGGATCGAGCCCGCCGACAGCAGCACCTCGGCGCGGCAGCGCGCGGTCTTGAGCACGTGGTCTTGCCGGTAGGTGATGCCGACGGCGCGGCGCCCCTCGAACACCAGCTTGTCCGCCAGTGCGCCGGTCTCGATGCGCAGGTTGGGCCGCCGCTTCACGGCCGGCGTCAGGTAGGCCCTGGCCGTGCTGCAGCGCCAGCCCTTGTGCGTGGTCAGCTGGTAGTAGCCGGCGCCTTCCTGCGCGGCGCCGTTGAAGTCGCCGGTGCGCGGCACGCCGGTCTGCCGCGCGCCGTCGATGAAGGCTTCGATCAGCTCGTGCCTGGCCGCGATGTCCGACACCTTCAGCGGCCCGTTGCCGCCGTGGAAGGCGTCGGCGCCGCGCTGGTTGCCTTCGGACTTGATGAAGTAGGGCAGCACGTCGTCGTAGCCCCAGCCGGGGTTGCCGAGCGCGGCCCAGTGGTCGTAGTCCTCGCGCTGGCCGCGGATGTAGATCAGCCCGTTGATCGAGCTGGAGCCGCCCAGCGTCTTGCCGCGCGGCCAGTAGATGCGCCGGCCGTTCATGTTCGGGTCCGCGTCGGTCTCGAAGCGCCAGTTGTAGGTGGGGCTCCACATCGTCTTGCCGTAGCCGATGGGCAGGTGGATCCACAGCGACCGGTCCGCCGGCCCCGCCTCGAGCAGCAGCACGCGGGTGGCCGGGTCTTCGCTCAGCCGGGCGGCCAGCACGCAGCCGGCGGAACCGGCGCCGACGACGATGTAGTCGAACGCTTCTTCAGACATGCAATGGGCGCCTGTTGCTTCGGTGGAGTGGAACAATCGCTTCGCTCGGCCGCATCCTAGGCCAATGATTTTCGGAACGCAATGTTCCATTTTTAAGGTTTACCCGCATGCCCCGTCCAGCGCGCCCGTCCGCCGCAGTGGTTTCCATCGAGGAGCCGGAGTCCGCATCCGCCTCCGGTTCGTCGGCCGAACGTAGCCTGCGCCTGCTGGCGCTGCTGGCCAACGAGGGCAGGGCGCTCACGCTCGCCGACCTGGCCGCGCAGCTGGGCCTGCCCAAGGGCACGGCGCACCGCATCTGCACGCAACTGCTGGCCGGCGGCTTCCTGGCGCGCGACGTGGACGAGCGCTCGTTCAGCGTCGGCCCCGCGCTGCGCAAGCTGGCCTTCGACACGCTGAACCACGGCGTGGTGCGCGGACTGCGCCACGAGGTGCTGTCGGCGCTGGTGCGCGAGGTCGGCGAGACCTGCAACCTCACCACGCTCGACGGCGCGCAGGTGCTCTACCTCGACCGCGTGGAAGCGCAATGGCCGCTGCGGCTGACGCTCGACGTGGGCTCGCACGTGCCGCTGCACTGCACCGCCAGCGGCAAGCTGTTCCTGGCGCAGATGCCGAAGAAAGAACGCGACGCGCTCATCGACAACCTGCCGCTGGAGCGCATGACCGCCAACTCCATCACCGGCGCTGGGGCGCTGCGCGCCGAATGCGACGCCATCGCCAAACAGGGCTATTCGTGCGACCGCGAGGAGTTCATTGCCGGCCTGGTGGCGGTGGCCGTGCCGGTGCGCGACGCGCAGGGCGCGGTGCGCGCCGCGCTGGCGGTGCATGCGCCCACCGCGCGGATGTCGATGGACGATGCACTCGAGCGCATCGACGCGCTCAAGGCTGCCGCCGCAAAGATGACCGCGCTGCTCTGAAACCTGCCGGCTCCGCCGTGCCGGCGGCTTCGGAATCCGCCATGACGCCAAAGGGAACACACGCATGCTGAACGTCGCCGATACCATCCGCAACTACAACGCCGGCCGCGACCCCGAGCGCCTGGCGATGAAATACGCCAACCTGCGCACCAACCCCTTCGTGTTCCTGCGCGGGACCTGCCACCTGTTCTACGAGCGCCTGCCCCAGGACGCGCTGTTCGCCGGCAAGGCGCCCGCCGGCTGGGTGTGCGGCGATGCGCACCTGGAGAACTTCGGCAGCTACAAGGGCGACAACCGCCTCGTGTACTTCGACCTCAACGACTTCGACGAAGCCGCGCTGGCGCCCGTCACCTGGGATCTGGTGCGTTTCCTGTCGAGCATCCTCGTGGCCGGAGACGGCCTCTGCGCCACCACCGACGACGCCGATGCGCTTTGCAACACCGCGCTCGACGCGTACGCCGGTGCGCTGCAGTCGGGCAAGGCGCGGTGGGTGGACCGTGACAACGCGGGCGGCCTGATCGGCCAACTGCTCGACACCCTCAAGGCGCGCACCAGGCCGGCCTTTCTGGACAAGCGCACCGACCGCAAGGGCCACGGGCGCGTCATTCGTATCGACAACAAGCGTGCGCTCGCCGTCACCGATGCGCAGCGCGACCGCGTGACCAAGCTGGTCGACGCCTACGCCGCGACGCAGGACAAGCCCGGGTTCTTCAAGGTGCTCGACGTGGCAAGGCGCATCGCCGGCACCGGCAGCCTGGGCGTGGAGCGCTACATCATCCTCGTCGAGGGCAAGGGCTCGCCCGACGGCAACTACCTGCTCGACCTGAAAGAGGCGCTACCTTCATCGCTGGTGCCGCGCCTGAAGCTCGCTCAGCCCGCATGGCCTTCGCAGGCGCACCGCGTGGTGGGGCTGCAGCGCCGCATGCAGGCCGTGTCGATGGCCTTCCTGCAGCCCATCGCCGGCCCCGGGCCGGATGCTGCCGCCTCCTACGTGCTGCGCGGCCTGCAGCCCAGCGAAGACCGCGTGAGCCTTGACGTGAAGCGAACCTCGCCCGACCAGATCCGCGGCGTCACCGACGAAATGGGGCAGCTCATGGCGTGGGCGCAACTGCGCAGTTCGGGCCGCCAGGGCTCGGCCACCGCCGATGCGCTCATCGACTTCGGCGGCTCGGCCAAGTCTTGGCGCAAGGACCTGATGGCGGCTGCGCACCAGTGCGCGGCGCAGGTGGTGAAAGACTGGGAGGATTACTGCGGGGCTTATGACGCGGGGGCGATGGGGCCGTCACGGTAGTGCCAACAGGCATTGGTAGCCGAATGGCCCAGCGCCGTGGCTTGACTGAGCTCTTGTTCCACTTCAAACGAGGGTTGGGCCGCTGCTGATGACTCAGGAGCGGCCCAACACCTATGCAAAAACAGCTCGCTGGCTCAATGCCAATTTGCAGCGAGCACTGTGTTCAACCCATTTTGGTGGCTGTTGGGCAACGTAGTTTGTCCCGCGGCTGGTGGAGAGAAGCTAGCCATCGCATCCACCAGATTCTGCACTTGGCTATCGAGCAAGGTCTTTCCATCGCTGGTTTTGAACTGCTCGACGCGATAGCCACTCGACGCATACCAGTTGCTGATGGTCAGCCGGTTGTCGGTGCCGATGACATCGATCGAAAGGTTACTGCCGTTCCTGCTGAACCAAAGCTGATCTGACGAAATATTCGCCCCGAATTGCGCGATGTCGACATTGCCTGCGGTGGTGTCGTAGTCGTAGACGGTGTCGCGTCCGGAGCCACGGGTGAAGAGGTAGGTGTCGTTGCCTGCACCGCCGTCGAGGGCGTCGTTGCCTGCGCCGCCGTCGAGCGTGTCGTTGCCTGCACCACCGTTCAGCGTGTCGTTGCCGTCGCCACCATCCAGCCGGTCAGCCAGGTTGCCGCCCGTGATGATGTCGTTGCCTGCAAGGCCGTTGAGGTTGTTGCCCGCCAGACTCGAGCCCGTGACCGTATCGTT
>NZ_JBXASW010000091.1:0-17566 GCF_058809745.1 Variovorax sp. MPBD4-3 | reverse complement strand
GTGTTATGCCAAGTTGACGCATTCAAAACAATTCGCCAAAAGCTGATTCCAAACTCTATGAATTCGTCCGGTTGATCTCCCGATCAACCAGGCAACCCTTTATGCCTGATGACCATAGCGAGTTGGTACCACTCCTTCCCATCCCGAACAGGACAGTGAAACGACTCAGCGCCGATGATAGTGCGGGTTCCCGTGTGAAAGTAGGTCATCGTCAGGCTCTTACAGCCCAGAAAACCCCAGTCAGAAATGACTGGGGTTTTTTGCTTTGGGGGAGCAGACAAATACGCCCCATCTTTCAAAGATTGCGAATCGCGATCTGGTCTTTCTCCGCAGCTCCTGCTGCAAACAATTCCTGCAAGATATCAGCGGTAAGTTGATCGAATTCAACGCCTCCAAAGAACCGGACGTGAATCATGGCCAAGTACGGCGTACTGTGCAGCCACAGCCGCCATTCCTCGAGAGCCACAACCTGCATTTCCAGCAGCTTGAATTTCATCAGCACCTTGATCGCATGCCGCGCGTGCTTGACCGGATCGCGCTGCAATCCGTCGAGGCGCTTGCGTGCGACAGAAAGAGCTTTGCTGACGTCGTCGAAGACCCCACCGTGTCCTGGAACCACCCGCAAAGGCTGAAGCGATTCGATCAAGTCCAGCGTTGCCGCCATGTCCCCGAATGAAGGCTCGCCAGCAAGCTCAGGAAAAGCAATCCCGAATCCGTGTTCCCACAGCGCATCCGCGGAGATCAGCGTTCGCGATGCTGCATCGAACAAGATGATCGAGTGCGGATCGTGCCCAGGTGCCGCATGAACCTGCCACGGCCTGTCACCCAGCATGCACTCGGTGTCCGGTTGCAATAGTCCCGCGAAGCCGAACCGCGGGCAAGTCTGTCCCGTCGCCAAAAAACTCAGGCCGCTTTCGTCCCAACGCTCCACCAGCGCCGCCTCGCCAGGCGGTATCTCGATGCGAACCGATGGATAGCGTTCCTCCAGCGCCGAGTTGCCTCCGCAATGATCGCTATGCAGATGCGTATTCAGGATGCGATCAAGCGCCCGATCTCCAAGCACCGACTCGACCAGTGCCACCGTCTGCTCCGCATGCGTCGCATATCCGGTGTCGACCACTGCTGTCTCGTGGACGCCCAGGAACAAGATGTTGTTCGAAGAAAGCCATCCCCGCTCGAGCACGATTACGTTCGCCGGAAGACCGGCGCTTGCCGACGATTGGCTCATTCAGGCGCCCGCGCTGGCGCGAAGCTCCCGCCGCAGGATCTTGCCCACATTCGTCTTCGGCAGCGACTCCCGAAACTCGATGTGCTTGGGCCGCTTGTAGCCGGTGAGCTGCGAGTGGCAATACTGGAGCACCGCGTCCTCGGTCAATGCCGGGTCCCTTCGCACCACGAATACCTTGATCGCCTCTCCCTGCTTCTCGTCGGGTACACCCACAGCCGCGCATTCGACGACCCCGGGGCAGAGCGAAATCACATTTTCCAGCTCGTTCGGAAACACGTTGAAGCCGCTCACCAGGATCATGTCTTTCTTGCGATCGACGATCCGGCTGTAGCCATCTTCCTGCATTACCGCGATATCTCCGGTCCGCATGAAGCCATCTGCCGTGAACGCCGCTGCGGTCTCGGCGGGCTGGTTGTAGTAGCCCACCATCACGTTGGGGCCCTTGATGCAGAGTTCGCCGGACTGCCCCACGGGTAGTGAATTGCCTTCGTCGTCCTTGATCGCGATCTCGATACTCGGCAGCGGCAGCCCGATCGTCCCCGTGAACTCGGTGTTCGACACGGGGTTGTTCGTCCCGATCGCGCAGGTCTCGCTCATTCCCCAGCCCTCGATCATCGGGCAGCCGGTGACCTCAAACCACTTGCGTGCCGTTCCTTCAGAGGCCGCCATGCCTCCCGCCTGCGAAACGAACAGCGTCGAGAAATCGAGCGTCTTGAATTCCGGATGCATCAACAGCGCATTGAACAGCGTGTTCACCGCGGGCAGCATGTGGAAGGGCCGCTTCTTCAGCACCGCAATGAACTTGTTGAAGTCGCGCGGGTTAGGGATCAGCGTCATGTGAGAGCCCTGCCGGATCGCCAGCAGGCACAGCGTCAGCGCGAAGATGTGATACAGCGGCAGGGCCGCGATGCTGTTGACCTTCGACAGGTCGCCGGCACGTTCGAGTGCCGGCGTGAACCAGGCTTCGGCCTGCAGTGTCGCGGCGACGATGTTGCGATGCGTCAGCACCGCGCCCTTCGACAAACCCGTCGTTCCGCCCGTGTACTGCAGGAATGCCATGGAGTCGAGCGTGCTGCGGTCGGGTCCCAGCGTGCGGCCGCGTCCCTCGGTGATCGCCTGCGTGAAAGGCGTGACCGAGCGCTCGTCGCTCAGGGGCAGCTTGTAGGCCGGCACGATCTTCGCCAGATGCCGCACCGCGATCGTGATCCACGCGCCGTACAGGCCGCCCAGCAGGTCGCCCATCGACGTCACGACCACATGCTTCACGGGCGTGCGCTCGATCACCTTTTCAAGCGTCGACGCGAAGTTCTCGAGAATGACGATGGCCGTCGCGCCCGAATCCTTCAGCTGATGCTCCAGCTCGCGCGCCGTGTACAGCGGATTGACGTTCACGCATGTGTAGCCCGCGCGCAGCACGCCGCACATCGTGACCGCGAATTGCGGAATGTTGGGCAGCATGATCGCCACGCGCGCTCCCGGCTCGAGCCCGCGCGACTGCAGCCACGCGCCGAGCGCCTTCGACAGCGTGTCGAGTTCGCCAAAAGACATCCACCGCTCCATGCAGACCGAGAACGGCCGGTCGGCATAGCGGCCGAAGGCTTCCTCGAACATGTGGGGCAAGGACCGGTACTGCTCGGGATGAATCTCGTGCGGTACGCCGGCAGGATAGTTTTGTCGCGCGGATGTCTGCATGCAAGCTCCTTTGGCGCGGATTGTGGGAGGCAGTGCGCCTCCGCCGCCAGCGGGCTTGTCCTAGGGCACGGGCTTGCGCTGTCGCGCGCGCGATAGCCGCGCGGCGACCGGATGGCTCAGGCCTTGCCCGTCTCGCCTGGCAGCAGCACGCCGGCCTCGATGTCGGTGGCGACCTGGAGCGCTTCGTACAGCGGCGTGAAGTCGGGCGCCGTGAGGTCGAAGAGCTGCGCGAAGCTTTCGATCACGAAGTAGTTGGCCTGGTAGGTGTCGATCTTGTAGCGCGTGCGCATGGCGCGCAGCAGGTCGATCGGCAGCCTGAGCGGCTCTTCGCTGAGCACCGCGTGCTTCAGCTCGCCCACCGAGCTGAGGATGCCGGCGCCGTATGCGCGCAGGCCGTCCGGCTGGCGGATCAGCCCGAACTCCACCGTGTACCAATACAGCCGCGCGAGCTTTTCGCCGGCACCCAGCTCGTGCGCCTTGATGCCGCCTGCGCCGTAGCGCTGCACGTAGTCGGCGAAGGTGGGGTCGAACAGCATCGGCACATGGCCGAACAGGTCGTGGAAAACGTCGGGTTCGACGATGTAGTCGAACTCCTCGGGCTTGCGGATCCAGTCGGTCACCGGAAACTTGCGGTTCGCAAGCAGCGTGAAGAACGGCAGCTCGGGAATCAGCCCCGGCACCGCCACGATCTCCCAGCCGGTTGCGCGATGCAGCCGCTCGTTGAGCTCCTCGAAGCGCGGGATGCGGTCCTTCACGCCCAGCGACGGCAGCGCCTTGATGAAGGCATCGCAGGCCAGCCCCGGCAATTGCGCGGCCTGCCGCTCGTAGAGCCGCTTGTAGGTGTCATGGTCGGCGGCCGTGTAGCTCGCCCAGTCCTGCGGGCAGGTGTAGTCGGCCAGCACGGTGCCGCCGCGCGAGTAGTCGCCGCGCGGCGGGCGGTCCGAGGCGCCATACACGGCGGGGGTGACAACTGCGGCGGCGGCGGGGGAGTCCATGGAAAACGATCTCGGAGAAGAAGAGTTACTTGAGCCAGCGGTCCATCGTGCGCTGGAAGTCGCCGCCGGCCTGCTGCAGGTGCAGCCACTGGTCGACGTACGATTTGAATGCCACGTCGTCGCGCGGCAGCATCCAGGCCATCTCGCCGTACTGCAGCGGCTTGTCGGGATTGATCGCGCACAGGCCCGGCTTGAGCTTCTGCTGCGTGATGGCCTCGGCCGCCTCGGTGACGAACACATCGGCGCGGTTCGCGAGGATCTCGTCGAAGATCGTCACGTTCTCGCCGTGCAGCGTGAGTTTGGCCTGCTTGAAATTGGCGCGGGCGAAGCGTTCGTTGCTGCCGCCCGGATTGAAGATGACACGCACCGACGGCTTGTCGATGTCGGCCACGCTCTGGTACTTGGCCACGTCGGCGCAGCGTGCGATGGGTGTCTTGCCGTTGACCATGTAGGGCGCGCTGAAGAAGGCGCGCTTTTGCCGGTCGGTGGTGACCGAGACGCCACCCACCGCGATGTCGCACTTGCCGGCGGCAAGGTCGGGCAGCAGGTTGGCCCAGGTGGTCTTGATCCACTCCGGCCTTGCGCCGAGGCTGGCGCTGAAGCCCGTCATGAGGTCGACGTCGATGCCCTCGAAAGCCCCGTCGGCCTTCTGGAAGTTGAAGGGCTTGTAGTCGCCCGGCGTGCAGATACGCAGCACGGCGGCCTTTTGCACCGCGTCCAGGTGCGAGCCGGCCATCGGCGCTGCCGCCGGCGGCATGGCGCAGCCTGAAAGAACGGCGGCAGCCGCCGCGATGATGGTCAGGCCGATCGAAAACGTGCTGCGCATGCCGGGCTCCTGGAGCAATGAAGAAGCGCTTATTTTGCGGCGCTCAGCACGCCGCGGCGCATCTGGTCGAGCTCGATGCTCTCGAACAGCGCCTTGAAGTTGCCGTTGCCGAAGCCGTCGTCGCCCTTGCGCTGGATGAACTCGAAGAAGATCGGGCCGAGCTGGTTCTCGCTGAAGATCTGCAGCAGCAGGGCGTCCTTCTTGCCGTCGATCAGGATCTTGCGCTTGTGCAGCTCTTCCACGCTCTCGCCGTGGCCGGGGATGCGCTTGTCGACCAGCTCGTAGTAAGTGTCGATGGTGTCCAGCAGCGTGACGCCGTTGGCGCGCAGCGCGTCGACGGTGGCGTAGAGGTCGTCCGAGCCCATGGCGATGTGCTGGATGCCCTCGCCCTTGTACATGTCCAGGTACTCCTGGATCTGGCCGGCCTGCTCCTTGCCCTCTTCGTTGATCGGGATGCGGATCTTGCCGCAGGGGCTGGTCATGGCCTTGCTCTTCACGCCCGTCACCTGGCCTTCGATGTCGAAGTACTTGATCTCGCGGAAGTTGAAGAGCTTCTCGTAGAAGCCGGCCCAGACGTTCATGCGGCCGCGATACACGTTGTGCGTCAGGTGGTCGATGTAGGTCAGGCCGTTGCCGAACGGCGAGAGCGCCTGCTCGGGCGCGACGCCGGGGAGCGCCTCGAAGTCGACGTCGTAGAAGCCGATGTTGCCGATGTCGCCGGGCTTCGCGCCGTTCTTGCCGGGCCAGCGGTCCACCAGGTAGATCAGGCTGTCGCCGATGCCCTTGATGGCGGGGATGTTCAGCTCGCCTGGGCCGGCCTTGTCGGCAAAGCCCCAGGCGCCGAGTGCGGTGGCGCGTTCGTAGGCTTGCTTGGCGTCCTGCACGCGGAAGGCGATGGCGCACACGCTCGGGCCGTGCTCGCGCGCGAACTTCTGCGCAAACGAGTCGGGCTCGGCGTTCAGGATGAAATTGATGGTGCCCTGGCGATACAGCAGCACATTCTTGTGGCGGTGCTTGGCCACGGCCTTGAAGCCCATGCGCTCGAACACCTTGCCCATGGCGACCGGATCGGGTGCCGCGTACTCGATGAATTCGAAGCCATCGGTGCCCATGGGGTTCTCCCAGGGGGTGAAGGCGGGTGCGTCGGCTTGGCTCATGCGTGGTCTCCGGAAAGGTGTGGGGTATTCAATGAAAAGGCGCGAAATCGGCCAGTCATGCAATGTAGGGTGGATGGCTCTCAGGTTTTCTGCGTTTCCGGGCGCTTGCGATGGCCTTCGCGCAGTAAAACTGCAAGAATATGGAAATGGAAGCACTGGACAAGATTGACAGGCTCATTCTGCGCACGCTGCAAGCAGACGGGCGCGCAACTTACGATCAACTCGCGGAGCAGGTGAGCCTGTCGCCCAGCGCCGTGCTGCGGCGGGTCAAGCGGCTGGAGGAAAGCCGGGTCATCGATCGCTATGTCGCCCTAGTGCAGCCGGAAGCCATCGGCCTGGGGCTGACCGCCTACCTCAACGTACGGCTCGAAAAACACACCGAGACGCACAAGCGCAACCCCATGGACCTGTTTCGCGCCAGCGTCCAGACCTGGCCCGAGGTGGTCGAGTGCGCCGCGCTCACCGGCGACATGGACTACCTGCTGCGCGTAGTGGTGGCCGACATGGCCCACTACAGCCGTTTCATCATGGACACGCTGCTCAAGCACCCCAGTGTCGAAGACTGCAAGACCAGCTTCGTGCTGGATCGCGTCAAGGCCACGACGGCCGTTCCCGTCTGACGACCCAGGCAGGCGGGTTGCTCGGGCGCCACGCGATTCGGCACTGATTCACGGACCGTGTCCCGCAATTGACCCTGGCGGCTTGATGATTAAGGGAAAACCCTTACATTTGAGCCATGCTCACCGCCAAGACCCTTCTCAAGGCGTCTCTCGGCCTTGGCTCTTTCCTGAAAGCGCCGATGGTTGAGGCGCAACCACGCGCTGCCAGCGCGCCTCAACCCGTGATGGTGCCGATCCGCTCGATCGGTCCCCGCGAACGCGAGCGCATCGCGCGCCACCTGCTCGAACTCTCCCCGCACGACCGCTACCTGCGCTTCGGCTACGCGGCGGCCGACGAGCAGGTCCAGCGCTACGTCGACAGCCTCGATTTCGAGCGCGACGAACTCTTCGGCATCTACAACCGCCGCCTAGACCTCATTGCGATGGCGCACCTGGCCTTCGCCCCCGGCGACCAGCACAGCGATTGCGCCGAATTCGGCGTGTCGGTCTCGGCGCATGCGCGCGGCCGGGGCTATGGCGCCCGCTTGTTCGAGCGTGCCGTGGTCGTGGCCCGCAACGAAGGCGTGGGCATGCTCTTCATCCATGCGCTGAGCGAGAACGCCGCCATGCTGAAGATCGCCCGCAACGCCGGCGCCACCGTGGTGCGCAGCGGCTCCGAGGCCGAGGCCCACCTGGAGCTGCCCAGCGCCACCTTCGACAGCCGCATGAGCGAGATCGCGCTCGAGCACTACGCCGCCGTCGACTTCGCCCTCAAGAGCCGCGCCAAGCAGTTCTGGGCCTTCCTGGCCGGCCTGCAGGAAATGCGCAGCGGCATGCGCGAAGCCCGCAAGAAATCCGCCCCCTGAGCTCGTCCGGCGGTTCCCGTACGGCCTATGCCGGCCGTACGGTGGAGCGTGTCACACGCAATCCGGTATCCTTGCCCTTCCTCAACTCCGCCCTCCCGCAGTGGCCGAACCTCACCCTGAACGCGCTCCCGTAGAACGGGAAGACAAGCGCGGCTTTCTCCAGAAGCTCGCCGAATTCATCCACCCCGGTCCCGACTCGCGCGACGAGCTGATCGAAACCCTAGCGGACGCCGAGGACAACGAGGTGATCGGCGCAGAGTCGCGCGTGATGCTCGAGGGCGTGCTGCGCATGGCCGACATGACGGCCGGCGACGTGATGGTCGCGGCGCCGCGCATGGACGTCATCAACATCGACGCCCCGTTCGACGCGCTGCTGCATCTCATCATCGACACCGCGCACTCGCGCTTCCCGGTGTACGAGGGCGAAAAAGAAAACATCATCGGCATCCTGCTCGCGAAGGACCTGCTCAAGCTGCAGCGCGCGCCGGGCCTGAACATCCGCGCGCTGCTGCGGCCGGCGACCTTCGTGCCCGAGAGCAAGGGCCTGAACGACCTGCTGCGCGAGTTCCGCGGCAACCGCAACCACCTGGCCATCGTCATCGACGAATTCGGCCGCGTGGCCGGCCTCATCACCATCGAGGACGTGCTCGAGCAGATCGTCGGCGAGATCGAGGACGAGTTCGACATCGCCGAGGACGAAGGCGACATCTTCGGCCTGGCCGACCACACCTACCGCGTCTCCGGCGACACGCCCATCGAGCGCGTGGCCGAGGCATTCGGCATCGTCTTCAACGAAGAGCAGCTCAGCGAAGACTTCGACACCATCGGCGGGCTGATCGCGCACGAGATGGGCCACGTGCCCAAGCGCGGCGAGCACCACGCGATGGGCGGCTTCGACTTCGTGGTGCTGCACACCAAGGGCGGCGCTGTGCGCTGGTTCAAGGTGTCTCCGGCCCGCGGCAGCGACGCGGCCGACTGATGGCGCGCGCGCCGGCTTCCCCGCTCGCCAACCTGTTCCGCCTGCTCGGCTTCGGTGCGGCCGGCCTCGCCCAGGCGCTTTCGATGGCCTCGCCCGCTGGCGGCAAGCCGCTGTGGTGGCTGCAGCTGCTGTCGCTCGGCGCGCTGGTCTGGCTGCTCGACGGCCTGCGCGCGCAGGGAGCGGGCTGGCGCCGCGCCGGCCTGCACGGCTGGCTGTTCTCCACCGCGTGGCTCACCGGCAGCTTCTGGTGGCTCTTCATTTCGATGCACACCTACGGAGGCCTGCCCGCGCCGCTGGCGGCCATTGCCGTGCTGGCCCTGGCCGCCGCGCTGGGGCTCTACTACGCCGCGGCAGCGGCATGGTTCGTGGTGCGCGGCCCGAAAGGGCGTGTGACGGGCGCGCTGGTGTTCGCGGCGCTCTGGACGCTCGCCGAACTCGTGCGCGGCAGCTGGTTCACCGGCTTTCCATGGGGCGCCGGCGGCTATGCGCACGTCGAGGGGCCGTTCGCGGCGCTCGCGCCGTGGGTGGGCGTCTACGGCATCGGGGCGGCGGCTGCGCTGGTGGCTGCGCTGGTCGCATTGCATCGCCCGGTTCGCATGGCCGACGCGGTGCCGGGCGTGGTGCTCCTCGCGTTGGTGTTCGCCGTGCCGCATCTCGTTCCGCCGCTTCGCGACGACGTGCGGGGCGCGGGCGGCGCGACCGGCAGCCTGAACGTCGCGCTCCTGCAGGGCAACATCCCGCAGGACGAGAAATTCATTCCGGGCGGCGGCATCGAGACCGCATTGCGCTGGTACGGCGAGCAACTGCGCGATGCCAAGGCCTCGCTCGTCGTCACTCCCGAGACCGCCTTGCCGCTGCTGCCGCAGCAACTGCCGCCCGGCTACCTCGACGCCATCCGGGCGCGCTACAGCCAGGGCAGCCAGGCGGCCATCGTCGGCTTGCCCATGACGGGGCTCGGCGGCCCGGGCACCTACAGCAACTCGGTGCTGGGCTTCCAGCCCGGCGCCTCGCAGGTCTACCAGTACAGCAAGCACCACCTGGTGCCGTTCGGCGAATTCATTCCCACGGGCTTTCGCTGGTTCATACAGATGATGAACATTCCGCTCGGCGACTTCGCGCGCGGAGGCCTCGCACAGGCGCCCTTCGTCTGGCAGGGCCAGCGCATCGCGCCGAACATCTGCTACGAAGACTTGTTCGGCGACGAGATCGGCGCGAACTTCCGCGACGAGGCCAGCGCCCCGACCATCCTGCTCAACGTGAGCAATATCGCGTGGTTCGGCGACTCGGTGGCAATCGACGAGCACCTGTCCATCTCGCGCATGCGCGCGCTCGAATTCGCGCGGCCGATGGTGCGCTCCACCAACACCGGCGCCACCGTGGTGATCGACGCCGAAGGCCGCGTGACGCACGAACTGCCGCGCCTCACGCGCGGCGTGCTCGAAGCCAGCGTCGAAGGCCGGCGCGGCCTCACGCCCTACGCGCGCTGGGTCGCGCCCTTCGGGCTGTGGCCGCTGTGGATCCTGGCGATGGGCATCGTGGCCGCAGCCTTCTTGCTGCGCCGCCGCGGCCGCGATTAGCGGCCTCAGGCGCCCCCCGCGCCCTTCACCGGCCAGTCGCGCAGCTTGCCGGGGTTCAGCAGCCCCATCGGGTCGAAGCGCTTCTTCACCGCGATGACTTCCGGCGGCAGCGGCCCGCCGGCCTTGCCGTCTTCCACGATGTTCACGTGCGGGTTGTTGATGTGCACGTTGTGCTCGCGGTGGATGCGCATGATCTCCTGAAGCCGCTCCTCGGTGCTGAAGCGCACCAGCTGCAGCCCGCTGCAGGTCATGAGGCCCGCCACGTTGCGGATGAACTCCAGGTGCATCATCACCTCGCCGTTCGCGCCCAGCAGCTTTTCCATCTCGATCACCTGCTCCACATGCCTGCCGGGCACGAAGCCGCTCTGCAGGTAGGTCAGCGTCGGATCGATCTTGAGCGCGTGCAGCGTCGTGTGGTTCCAGGTGAACTCCATCAGCGTGCGGTTGCTCTTCTGCACCTCCGCCGCCGTCTTGCTGTAGCCCACGGAGCCGCCGTGTGCTTCGACCAACTGCAGCAGCGCGGGCTCGCTCGATTCGGCCACCAGCGACAGCACCGTATGGCAGCCCTTGGGCAGGTGCGCGGCGAGCTGCGCCAGATGGTCGGAGATGGGGGCGGCGAAAAAGCTCACGCCGCGCTTCACGATGCCCGGCGCGTGCGCGAGCTTGTCGGCAAAGTGCAGTGCGCGCTCGAAGTCGTCGAAGGTCACCAGGGTTTCGAGCCACGGATGCGCAGGCGCCAGGGCGATCTCCAGTTCCAGCACCAGGCCGTTGGTGCCCCACAGGTGGTGCATGCGCATGGCCTCGGCGCCGCGCAGTTCGACCACCTGCGGCTCGGCCTCGATGCTCATCGCGCGGATGCCGATCACGTTGCCCGGCGCGCCCAGCGGCCCGTAGTTGATGGAGCCCACGCCGCCGAAGCCGCCGCCGAACAGGCCGCCCAGCGTGGCGCTGCGGTAGGTGGAGGGCACGCAGCGCATCTCCTGCCCCGTGGGCCTGGTCTGCTTTTCGAGCTCGCCCAGGCGGATGCCGGCCTGCGCGCGCGCCACGCCGGGGCGCACCCACAGGCAGCTGTTGTAGCCCGTCATGTCGAGCACCACGCCGCCGGCCAGCGGCGTGGTCTGGCCGTAGTTGCCGGTGCCGCTGCCGCGGATGGTGATGGGCACGCCGCGGCGCGCGCAGGCACCGACCACGGCGCGGATCTCTTCCTCCGTGCGCGGGCGCACGACCACGTCGGCGCGCTTGTCCTTGAGCTGGCGCACCAGCACAGGACTGAACCAGGAAAAGTCGGAGGACAGCCGCGTGACGCGGCTTTCGTCGGTGATCCAGTCGAGGTCGGGCAGCTCGAGCAGCAGTTGCTCGATGGCGGAAACGGGTGCATTCATGGTCAAGGTCAATCCTGGGAAAGTTCGCTCGCATGCCACGAGCCCAGCGCCACCTTGGTGAGCCAGGCCATCAGCACGAAGAGCGCGACACCGGTGAGGGAAATGAGCAGCAGCGCGGCGAACATGCGCGGGATGTTCAGCTGGAAGCCCGCCTGCAGGATCTGGTAGGCCAGCCCTGCGCCGGAACCGCCCGTGCCCGCGACGAACTCCGCCACCACCGCGCCGATCAGCGCGAGGCCGCTGGAGATCCGCAGGCCGCCGAAGAAGTACGGCAGCGCGCTCGGAATGCGCAGGCGCACCAGCTGCTGCCAGCGCGTCGCGCGGTTGAGCTTGAAGTAGCTCTGCAGGTCGGGGTCGATGCTGCGCAGGCCCAGCGTGGTGTTGCTGATGATCGGGAATAGCGCCACCAGCGCCGCGCACACCGTCATGGCGGCCACCGGGTTCTTCACCCAGATGATGATCAGCGGCGCCACCGCCACGATGGGCGTCACCTGCAGCAACACCGCGTACGGAAAGAGCGCGGTCTCGATGCGCTTGCTCTGCACGAACAGGAACGAGATCAGCACGCCCGCCACCGTGGCCAGCAGGAACGACAGCAGCGTGATCTTGAGCGTGACCAGCAGCGCGTTGCCCAGCGGCGTCCAGTCGGTCACCAGCGTCTGCATCATCAGATAGGGCGAGGGCACGAGGTAGGCCGGCAGCTCCATCGCCACCACCATCCACTGCCACAGCGCCACCAGCACCACGCCGATCAGCACCGGGTACAGCACGCGCTGCACGCGCGGCTGGCTCATCAGGGGAATGTTCTTCTTCATCGCGCGTGCTCCTCGTCGGTGCTGCTGGCGCGCAGCAGGCTGTCCTGCAGCTGCTTGGCGTGGCGTGCGAATTCGGGCGTCACCATGAAGTCGGCGCTGCGCGGGTACGGTTCGTCGATGTGGAACTGCTCGACCACGCGGCCCGGACGCGCGGCCATCATCACCACGCGGCTCGACAGGAACACGGCTTCGTGGATCGAGTGCGTCACGAAGATCACGGTGAGCTTCTTCTTGCGCCACAGCTCGAGCAGGTCGGCGTCGAGCTTGTGGCGCGTGATCTCGTCGAGCGCGCCGAAGGGCTCGTCCATCAGCAGCAGGTCGGGCTGCGTGACGAGGCCGCGCGCGATCGACACGCGCATCTGCATGCCGCCCGAGAGCGCACGCGGCAGCGCGTCGGCGAACTTCTCCAGCCCGACCAGCGCGAGCGACTCCATCACCCGCGCGTCGGCCTCCTTGCGCGGCACGCCGGCCAGGTCCAGCGGCAGCCGCACGTTGGTGCGCACGCTGGCCCACGGCATCAGCGTGGGCGACTGGAACACGAACGACATCTTGCGTGCGCTGTCGTGCAACTGGCCCACCGGCTTGCGCCACACCAGCAGCCGCCCGTCGCTGGGCTCGAGCATGCCCGCCACCATCTTCAGCAGCGTGCTCTTGCCGCAGCCCGAGGGTCCGAGCAGCGTGACGAATTCGCCCTCGGCGATCGACAGGTCCACCGGCAGCAGCGCCTGCGTGCCGTTGGGGTAGGTCTTCTCGGCCGAGAGCACTTCGACGGCGGGCACCGAAGGCGAGAGTTCCGGCGGTGGCGCCAGGGTGTGGGGTTCGATGCGGTTCATGCGGCGGGCCTTGGCAAGATCAGGGCAGGACCTTGGCGTCCTTGATGAACTCGGTGCTGTACGTCTTTGCGAGTTCGACCTTGGCCGGGTCGAGCAGCTTCGCGCTCACGAGGAAGTCGTAGCTCGCCTTGGCGCGCGCATCGGTCATCACGCCGATGCCCAGCTTGGACGCGTCGCCGCCGGTGATCATCCCCATTTCCTTGAGCTTGGCGACGCTGTAGGCCAGCTGGTCGTCCGTCATGTTGGGGTTGTCCTTCTTGATCAGCGCGTTGGCGGGCGCCGGATCGGCGAGGTAGCTCTTCCAGCCTTCGGCCGAGGCCTTCACGAAGGCGGCGACCTGCTTGTTGCGGTCCTTCAGCGTCTTTTCCATGCACGACACGGTGGTGGCGTAGGCCGGGAAGCCGTGGTCGCTGAACATCAGCACCGTGCTCTTCACGCCGGCCTTCTGGATGGCATAGGGCTCGGAGGTCAGGTAGCCCTGCTGCGCGGTGTTCTTGTCGGCCACGAAGGGCTGGATGTTGAAGGTGTAGGGGCGCGTCTGCTCGTCGGTGAAGCCGAACTTGGCCTTCAGCCAGGGCCAGTAGCCGCGCTGCGCCTGCGCGCCGATGAGCAGCGTCTTGCCCTTCAGGTCTTCGAACTTCTTCACATCGTCGTGCGCGATCAGCACCTGCGGGTCCTTCTGGAAGAAGGCCGCCACGTTGACCACCGGCACGCCGCCTTCGCGCACCTGCATCATCTGGATGTCGCTCGAGCCCATGATGCAGTCGGCCTGGCCGGCGGCCATCATCTGCGTGATGTTGACCTGCGGGCCGCCCATCTTGATGGTCACGTCCAGGCCGTACTTCTTGTAGATGCCCTGCGCCACGGCCTGGTAGAAGCCGCCGTGCTCGGCCTGCGCGTACCAGTTGGTCATGTAGGTGAACTTGTCCTCGGCCTGCGCGGGCGCGGTGGCGAGGAAGGCGATGGCGGCGGCGCCGGCCAGGGACAGTGCGAAGGAGCGCATGGTGGGGACCTTTCGGAGGCTGGAGAGTTTTCGAGGAAAAAGAATGCGGTGAACGGGCCGATGCAAGAAGCAGGCTCAGGCGGCTTCGAACTGCTGCTGGATGAAGCCCTGCTGGTGCCCGCGCTCCCAGGTGGCTTCCTCGCGCACGACCCAGCGCAGCGCGTGGAGCTCCGTCAGCGCCTGCACCCAGCTGTCGGAGAGCGTTTCGAGAATGGCTTCGCCCTGTTCGCGCGTGGCCGTGGTCGGGTCGCCGATGACGCCGCTCGGGCCGAAGTCGCGCGCGGTCCAGGCGCAGGCCGGGCGGCCGTCGGCCGACAGCAGCTTGATGGGAAAGGGCGGCGGGAAGTTGGCCACGGCGCGCTCCATGTGCACCGTCTCGGGCGCCAGCGCGAGCATCAGCGCGGTCTCGGAATGGCCGGCGTGCATCGCGAGCTTCTTCTCCTGCTCGCTCACCTGCTTGCTGGCCGCGCTCGGCAGGCGCGACACGCCGTGCGGCACCACCACGAAGTCGCCGTGGCGCAGGCGCAGTTCGCGCGCGGCCATCTCCAGCACCTGCGGCTGGCCGCCGTGGCCGTTGGCGAACAGCAGCTTGCGAAAGCCCGCGCGGTACACCGACTCGCCGATCTCGGTCACTGTCGCGAGCAGCGTGGTGCCGGTCAGCGTCATGGTGCCGGGAAAGTGCAAATGCTCCTCCGACTTGCCGTAGGTGATGGGCGGCAGCGCGAAGGCGCGCACATCCGCCGGCAGCTTCTCGAGCGCCTTGCCCATCACGCCCGACGAGATGACGCTGTCGACCGAGCACGGCAGGTGCGGCCCGTGCTGCTCGATGGCGCCGCAGGGCAGCACGATGACGGTGTTCTCGCGGTCGGGCAGCGCGGCGATTTCGGTCCAGCTCAGGTAGGGCAGGAAGCGGTGGGGCGGGATGTAGCCGTGGAGCATGGGAGTCCTTGTGTTCTTTACTTGGTGAAGAAGGGCGTCGCGTCGCCGTGCGTCACCCGGCCGTCGCGAAGCACCACGCGGGTGGCGGTGCGCGACGGCCAGCCGTGGCGGTCGGCCTGCGTGAACAGCACGAGATCGGCCCTGGCGCCGACCAGCGTGGGGCTGGATGCCGCCGGCGCGCGCTGCAGCCAGTCGCCGCGGCACAGCGTCTGCGACCAGCTGTCGAAAGGCTCGTCGAGCTGGGCCACCAGCGCGGCGGTGCCCAGCGCTTCCACCGGGTCGAAGCTGCCGAGCCGGCAGAAGGGGTCTTGCACGTTGTCGCTCGCGAACAGCAGCGGAATGCCGCGCTCGCGCGCTTCCTTCACCAGCGTGATGCCGCGCTGGCGCGGCGTGCGGCCGGTGACGGCGTCCTGCAGCAGCAGGTTGGTGGCGGGCAGCGACACCACGGTGATGGGCGCTCGCGCCACCGCGTCGAGCGTGGCGAAGGCCTGCGCCTCAGGCTGGACGGAGAGCGCGCAGATGTGGCCGCAGACCACGCGGCCTTCGTAGCCGATCTCGCGCAGGATGCGCGCCGTGGTCTGCAGCCCGACCGCTGCGGCGTTGAGCTCTTCGTCCACATGCAGGTCGATGTCGAGGTCGCAGGCCTGCGCCGCGACCAGCAGGTTGCGCAGCGCGTTCTCGCTCCAGTTGGTGGAGTGCACGAAGCCGCCGAGCAGCGCATGCGGCCCGGTGGCCTTCACCTGCTTGGCCAGCCGCATCGCCTGCGCCGCGTCTTCGAACAGCGGCAGCTTGATGAGGCTCACCTGCTCCAGCCGCACCTTGCCGGCCCATTCCTGCGCAAGTTCGGCCATCACCGGCCAGGCCATCGGCAGCGACTCGGGCTCCCACCAGTCGACGTGCGTGCGCACATGCGTGGTGCCGCATTCCCAGGCCCACTGCAGGCCGCGCGAGGCGCGCTCGCGCACGTCGGCGAATGTCCAGTGCACGCGGTCGGCGAGCATCGCGTCGATGGCGCCGAGCAGGCCCGGCCGCACCTCTTTCATGCGCGGCAGCGTGAAGGTCTTGTCGAGGTGCGTGTGCGCGTCGACGAAGCCGGGCAGCGCCAGCCTGCCGGCGGCGTCCCAGCCCGACGAGGCGGGCAGGTCGGCAGCGCGCATCGGCCGCACCGAATGCACGCGGCCCGCCTCGATCTCGATGCGCGCCAGCACCGGCACGCCCTCGTGCAGCGGCCAGTCCGCCGGCAGCAGCCAGCGCGGCAGCCGCAGGTTGTCGATGTGCGCGGGCGCGTTCATGCGAAGCGCGCCATCGCCTGGCCCACGCGCGCCATGAAGCGCTTGAGCTGGGGCTCGGTCGCGACGTTCATGTGGTAGTGGGCGTGGTAGTCCACCTTGGCCTTCTGGCCGGTGAGCCGCTTCATGTAGCGCGTCACGATCTTTCGTGGCGGGTCGCCCATGTACATCGCCATCCAGCGCGGGCGGCCATAGGTGACCACGGCGCTGATGCGCTTGATGTGCGTGAGCATCGGCTTCACGTTGGCCGGGTCGCTGATGTCGAAGGCCACGCCGGGCATGAAGAGCCGGTCGAAGTAGCCCTTGAGCATCGCCGGCAGGCCGAAGCACCACGTGGGGAAGCAGAACACGATGCCCTCGGCCCACTGCAGCCGCTCCACGTAGGGCGCGAGCGGCAGCTGGTTGGACGGCACTTCGTGGTAGCCCAGCCGCTCCTCGCGCGACAGCACCGGGTTGAAGCCCTCGGCATAGAGGTCGCAGTCGTCCACCTCGTGCCCGGCGGCGCGCAGGTTCTTCAGCACCTCCTGGTGCAGGGCGGCATGGAAGCTGGTTTCGACCGGGTGGCAGTAGACGACGAGCACGCGCATGGTGTTTTTGACCGCTTAATCAGAGCAAGTGGTCAGGTTATGCAAGCGACGTGCCAGCGGCTGTGGCCCGGAAAGCGCGGTGGGCACGCCGCTTCTGCACCGAATCCGTGCAACGCGGCGACTTTGGAGGTGCGGGGCGGCCGTGCCGCCCGCCCGGCTACGCCTTGATGCCGCAGCCGCCCAGCACGAACGCCACCAGTTCGCGCGCGATCGGTTCGCGGTCGATCGGTGCGTCGGGCGGCAGGCCGAGCATCACGCGCGTCTGGATCGCGTAGTCGGCGTAGCTCTGGGTCATGGCCCAGATGTGCATCAGCAGGATGCGCGCATCGAGCGGGCGCATCTGCCCGCGCGCGATCCAGCCGTTGATGACGTCGACCTTCTTCTGCGTCCACGCCCGCGCGTTGGGCCAGTAGCGGTCGAGGTTGCGCCCGCCGTCGAGGATCTCGCGCGTGAAGATGCGCGACATCTCGGGGCTGTCGATGGCGTGGTCGAGCTTCTTGCGGATGTAGTCGCCCAGCACCGTGGCCGGGTCGCTCGCGTCCTCGAAGGAAAACACCACCTTCCACGCATGCAGCACCTGCATCAGCAGCTCTTCGTAGAGCTCTTCCTTGCCCGCGATGTAGTAGTGCAGCTGGGGCTTGGTCAGGCCCGCGCGCGCCGCGATGGCCTGGGTCGATGTGCCCTTGAGCCCGTGAAGGCTGAACTCCGCCACCGCTGCCGTGCGGATGGCCGCCATGATGCGCTCGCGGCCCGGGCGCGCGCGCGACAGCGGGCCGTCGGGCGCGGGCATTTCCTTGGC
>NZ_JBXASW010000090.1:0-17739 GCF_058809745.1 Variovorax sp. MPBD4-3 | reverse complement strand
GGCGCTAACCTGCCAGCCTGTTTCCTATGTCCGCGCACACCTGTTTCCAAGGTCCCCGGTCCATACAGCGAAGCAAAAGAAAGTGAGTCGCCCGCCGGGGCGAGTCCCGGCCCCGGGAAAAAACCACCCACCAAAAAGCAAAAAACACCCCTCAGCCCCGACCCAACAAAGCAGGCACAGCAGAAGCCAACATAGCCACCCCGGAAGCCGTCAACAACCCCAACACCAACTTCCGAAACGCAGCCTCACTGATCCCCACATAGAGCCGGGCCCCCAGCAACACAGGCAACGCAACCGCAAGCGCCACCACACCGAGAAGTGGAACCGTCGAACGCGCAATGCTGCCACTCGCAAGATGAACAGCAAACGCCACCATCAGCATAGACAGGTTGAAGTTCTGAATCACCGCACGCTGCGTATCGCGCTGGAAGCCGCGCAGCGTGCACCAGAGCGTGGGAATGGTTCCCGAGAAACCGCCGATGCCGGCCATGGCGCCGCCGATGGCACCGGCAACCCCGTCCGCCACGCGGCCGCCGAAGGCGATCTTCGGCAGGTGCTGCGACATCAGCATGGCCGGGCACCACAGCACAAGCAGCACGCCAAGGCACAGCTTGAAGACCACGAGGTCAAGGTGCGGCAGCAGCCACACACCGAAAGGCACGCCTACGAGTCCGCCAAGCACAAAGGGCCACAGCAGGCTCTTGTCGAAGGCGCGGCGCACCGTGACGGCAGCGATCACCTGCCCGGTGAGCGCCCCGAACAGCGCAAGCAGCGCCGCCAGCTGAGGCTCCAGTGTCCAGGCCCACACTGACATGGCCACCATGCCGAACGCAAAGCCGGACAGGCCCTGCACGAAGCCCGCCAGCACTGCACCGGCGATCACTGACACATACAAGGCTTGCATGCGGCCGATGATATCGGTCGCTGTTCAACGACCCGGCAGGGGCTCAGGCAGAGGCCGGTACCAGCGCCGTGCGGCGCACCCGGCGCACATTGAAGGCGCTGGCGATCAGCACGCCCTGCACCACCGCCAGGCCGACGATGACGCTCGTGTACTGCCCGTGGTCCATGAGGCGGCCGAACACCAGCGGCGCCAAGGCCTGGCCGATGTCCAGGCCCGCGTACACCACGCCGTAGACGCGGCCGGTGGCGTTGGGCGGGGTCGACTTCTTCACCAGCAGGTCGCGCGAAGGGCCGGCCACGCCGGAGACGAACCCCATCATGCCGAACAGCACCGGCACCACGATCGGCGGGAAGTCCGCGAAGGCCAGCACCAAGGCCAGCATGGCGGCCACGCCGAAGCCAGCGCCCACGATGCGCTCGCAGCGCGACGGATCGGACGCGAGAAAGCCGCCCACCACCATGCCGGCCGCGCTGGCCACCATGTAGACGGTGAGGCACACCGCCACCAGCGCCACCGGCACCGCATGCAGGTGGCCCGCCGCCACCGGCGCGAAGGTCTGCACCACGCTGATCACGGCGGCGTAGAAAAAGAAGAAACCGAAGCACATCCACACCGCGGGAATGCGCAGGAAGTCGAACTCGCCGCCGGCGGGCGCGGGCTCGCCCTGCCCGGTGGCCTTGTGCACGGCCGCCGCGTCGAGCGACAACGCACTGCGGTAGACCCAAAGCACCAGCAGCACCACGATGGCCACGGCGCCCGCGGACGCCAGCGCGACGCGCCACGAATAGGCAATGGCAATCGGCACCACGAAGGCCGGCGCCAGCGCCCAGCCCAGGCTGCCGGTGATGCCGTGCACGCTGTAGGCATGGCCCAGCCGCGTGGGCGCGACCTTGCGGTTGAACAGCGTGTAGTCGACCGGGTGGAACACGCCGTTGCCGATGCCGCCGACCACCGCGCACGCCAGCAGCATCCAGTAGCTCTGCGCCGCTGCGTAGCCGAAAGCCGCAAGCCCCAGCGCGCCCAGCCCCACGAACAGCACCGGGCGAGGGCCCAGCTTGTCTACGATGAAGCCCGAGGCCGCCTGCACGATGCACGAGACCACGAAGAACACCGTGAGCACCGCGCCCAGCTCCACATAGCTCACGTTGAACGCGTCCTTCAGCCAGGGAAACAACGGCGCCAGGATGAGCTGGCTGAAGTGGCTGACCGCATGGGCCAGGCCGACCAGCCCGATCAGCTTGGCGTCGGTGCGCAAGGTGGTGGCCGGAACGGCGGCGGAGGATGAAGAGGACATGGATTGCTACAAAAAACCGGGGCGGGCTTCGATCCTATGCGGCGGGGACGCGGCAGAATGGCGATACAGCGACAACATTTGTCGAAACCATGCCAAGCGCCGCCTCCCCCGCTGCCTCTTCTTCCGTCGCAACTTCTCCCGCGACCGCGCCGGCCAACAGCGTCGGGCCGCTCACGCCACACCTCTACGCCCCCGACGCAGTGCGCCCGCTGCGCGCCAAGGAACATTTCCTGAGCGCCGACACCCTGGTCGAGCTGCACGAGCACCCGTGGCCGCAGCTCACCTTCTCGACCCGCGGCGTGATCCGGCTCAGCACGCAGGACGGCAGCTACATCGTGCCGCCCTCCCGCGCGCTCTGGGTGCCGGCGAACATGCCGCACAGCATCACGCTGATCGAAGACGCAGAGCTGCGCACCGTCTACCTGCACGCCTGGATCGCTCCCACCTGGGAGAAATGCGAGGTGCTGGAGATCAGCCCACTGCTGCGCGCACTGATGCTGGCGCTCGACACCACGCCCGACGGCCTGCCGCCGGCCGACCCGCACGCGCCGCAGCGCGAACGCATGATCGCGCCGCTGCTGGTGGACGAGGTCGAGCGCGCCACGCAGATCCGCATCGACGTGCCGCTGCCCGCCGACAAGCGCCTGCGCCAGCTCTGCGAGGCGCTGCTGCGCAACCCGGCCGACCGCGCCACGCTGGCCGAGCGCGCCGCCACCATCGGCGCCAGCGAGCGCACGGTGGCGCGGCTGTTTCGCGACCAGCTCGGCATGAGCTGGCAGCAATGGCGCCAGCAGGCCGTGATGGCCCATGCGCTGCCGCTGCTAGCGCGCGGCATGGCCGTGAGCCAGGTGGCGGCGGCCAGCGGCTATGCCACCGACAGCGCCTTCTGCGCCATGTTCAAGGCGGCGACCGGCCGCTCGCCGACCTCGTTCCAGCACCGCAAGCGCGCCGCGGCAAGCTGAACCCGTGGGGCATCGCGCGGCGGGTCATGCCGCTCTGGCAAGATCGGCGACCGACACCATGCACTCACCGATCCCACTGCAGTTGGCGCCCGAAGCCCCGGCGCCCACATGGACCGCCGACATCTGGCTGCGCATGCGCCGCCATTTCCTGCTGAAGGCGGTCGGCACCACGGTCTTCACGTGGCTGTTCTTCATCGGCTACTTCCAACTGCTGCGCAATCCGTCGTTCCCGATCACGGTGATGCCGCTGACGCCGCTGGACCACCTCATTCCGTTCCAGCCCTATGCATTGGGCGCCTACCTGTCGCTCTGGTTCTACGTCGGCATCGCGCCGGGGCTGCAGCTCACCTTCCGCGAGCTGGTGGTCTACGGGCTGTGGATCGGCGGGCTGTGCATCACCGGGCTGGGGCTCTTCTATTTGTGGCCGACGCAGATTCCGCCGCTGTCCATCGACGTGTCCGGCTTTCCCGGCTTTGCGATGCTGCAGGGCGTGGACGCGGCGGGCAACGCCTGTCCCTCCATGCACGTGGCGGTGGCCATCTTCACCGCCATCCGCATCGAGCACGTGCTGCGCGAAACCCGCACGCCGGCGCCGTGGCGCGTGCTGAACTGGGCGTGGTTCGCCGCCATCGCCTACTCGACGCTGGCCGTCAAGCAGCACGTGGTGCTCGACGCGGCGGCGGGTGCCCTGCTGGGCGTGGTGTTCGCCCTGCCCTCGCTGTACTGGCGCCCGGGGAAGCGTTTGCGAGGGGATGCCCCTCACGCGGGAGCGGATATCATTGGCCATCATTGACCACAACAGCCGGAATGAGGAAGGGATCGATCCAATGGCATGCCCTGCAGGGGTGGCAATCGATCAGCGGCAGCACATGACGACAGGCATCGCACGATGAGTTCGCTGAAGGAATTGCAGGACCTGATCCACGAGAAGTACGGCATCGAGCCGTCGAAGCTCGACCCACACGCCTCGATGCGGGAAACCGGCGGACTCGATTCGCTGGCACTCGCCGAATTCCTGTTCGCCATCGAAGACCACTTCGGCATCACCATGCCCGACGAGGACGCGAACATCGACACCCTGGCCGAACTCGCGGCGCTGGTCGACAAGGTCCGCGCGGCAAAGGCAGCGTGAACCACGAGGTCGCCGTCACCGGACTGGGCGTTGTGGCGCCGCACGGCGACTCGCCCGGCGCGCTGTTCCAGGCCTTGCTGCAAGGCCATTCGGCCATCCAGCCCGTTTACCCCGAACTCCCCAAGCCGGCCGCCGCGGCCACCGTCGCCTTCGACGAGACGCGCTGGTTCACCAAGCTGCAGCTCGCGGGCGTCGACCGCGTGAGCCAGCTGGCCGTGGCAGCGGCCGACATGGCGATGCGCGACGCGGGCATCGCGGCGGGCGATGCCGACCCCGAACGCATCGGCGTCTTCGCCGGTTGCGGCATGGGCGGCGCCGCGGCGCTGGAAGCCGCCTATCGCGGCAATGGCCGCGTGTCGCCGCTCACCATTCCTGCCTTCATGCCCAACGCACCCGCCGCCCACGTGGCCATGCGCCAGGGCGTTCAGGGCCCGGTGCTCACTTATTCGGTCGCCTGCGCCTCGTCGTCGGCGGCCATTGCCGAGGCGGCCAAGGCGGTGCAGCGCGGCGAGGTCGACATCGCGATTGCCGGCGGCAGCGAAGCGCTGATCGTGCCGGGCGTGGTTCTGGCCTGGCAGGCGATGCAGACGCTCGCCACCTTCCAGCCCGGCGAAGCGGCCGGCGCGGTGCGGCCCTTCGCGGCCGACCGCAGCGGCTTCGTGCTGGGCGAAGGCGCGGCCTTCCTGATTTTGGAATCCGCCGAGCGCGCCCGCGCCCGTGGCGCCCGCAGCTACGCCACGCTGGCCGGCTGGGGCCTGAGCAGCGACGCCACCCACCTCACCAAGCCCGACGCCCCCGGCCAGGCCCGCGCACTGCGCGCCGCGCTGCGGCAAGCCGGCCTGCAGCCGCGCGACGTGGGCTATTGCAACGCGCACGGCACGGCCACGCGCATCGGCGACGTGGTCGAGCGCAATGCACTGGCCGACGTGTGGGGCGACGACCTCGGCGCGCTGCGCGTGAGTTCGACCAAGGCGCTGCACGGCCACCTGCTGGGCGCGGCGGGCGCGCTCGAAGCGCTCATCACCGTGCTCGCAGTGCACGAGCGGCAACTGCCGCCCAATGCGCACTGCGCGGAAATCGACCCGGCGTGCAGCCTGAACCTGGTGCAGCCGGGCGACACGGCGGCACCGTCGCTCGAGGCGGCCGTCAGCAATTCTTTCGCCTTCGGCGGTACGAACTCGGTGCTGCTGTTCCGCCGGGCCTAGCTGCGCGGGTCCGCCGATCGCGCAGGCGAGCGCGCCTTGATCGCGCGATGTCCATCGCATTCCCCCTTGATCTGGCAACCTGCGAGTCGATTCGACAGGAGTTTGGATGTCAATCTTCGATTTCGAGGCATACCAGAGAGCCGGTTTCGGCGTGGTCCGCAACGCGGTTCCTGAATCCCTGCTATCGGCTCTTTGCGCGCAACTGGAGCGAGCGGATGCTGACGTGCGTCGGATTGATGACGAAGAAAAGGCGCGAAACATCGTCTTCGAAAAAGACCTGTCAGACGCCGGGCGGATGGGGTTTCCCGCCGGTGATGTCGGCGAGGCGCCCTTCATCATTGGCGATCTCTGCCGCTATGTCCCTTTGTGCTCGAGCCTGTTGCGCGTGCCGGCTGTCACCGAGACCGCTGCCCTCGCTCTGGGTGCGAAACACATGGCGGCGCACTTCATGAACGCCACCATCAAGCACCCGATGTTCGGGCGAGCCATTGGCTGGCATAGAGATTTTCCAAACGACTACCTGAGCGGCACCCGCTCGACTTTCGTCAGGCTGATGATCTGCCTGGACGGGATGCACGAGCGAGGGGGTGCCACCCGCTTTCTTCCGGGAACCCACACGATCAGCGACGAAGATGCGCTGAACGAGAAAAAGGCGGGCATTCGACATCGCCATGACCAATATGCTGGCTGTGCCGCTGAATGCGATCCAGGAGACATCGTGGTGATCCATCCAAAAATCGTGCATGGAAGCCCGGTGAATCTGAGCGCAACCGCTCGCCGCAACATCGTCATGCAAGTTGGCATTCAGGGAATGGCGCTGAGAGGAGTGCACGAGACAATCACAGGCGCCAAATTGGGTGACGTGACCTACTGACCGCAGGCGCATTCCAAGCGTCTAGGCTGCCGCCGCGAGCAGCCACTCGACGAAGGCACCGACCAGCGCATCGTCGGCGCGGCTCGGCGCCACGAACACGCTGTAGCCACGGCTCGACGGCACCCGTTCGGGGCAGGCCAGCACCAGTTCGCCCGAGCGCAGTTCGCGCTCGATGAAGTACTCCGGCACCAGCCCCACGCCCAGGTCGGCGCGCACCGCCGCGACCAGCGACGAGAACAGGTCGAAGCGGTGCCCGGCCACCAGGTTGTCGGGGGCACGCGCGTTCGCCGACTGGCCGAACCATTCCTCCCAGGCGCCCATGCGCGTGCGCAGATGCAGTAGCGGCGCGGCACGGAAGTCGCCGCGCGCCATCGCCGCCCGGCCTTTCGCCTTTGGCGAGCAAACCACCACGCACGGCTCGCCCATCAACGGCAGCGCATTGGCGCCGGGCCACACCGCGTCGTCGTACTGCACGCCGACGTCGAAGGGCAGGTCCTCCATGTAGAGATGCGTCGGAAACACCTGCAGATGCAGGCTGCAGCCCGGGTGCTGCGCGATGAATTCCGGCAGCCTCGGCGTGAGCCACCCCTCGGCCAGCACCGGCACCGCGCCCACCAGCAGGCGCAGGCCGTCGGCGCGCTGCGCCATTGCCTCCAGCGTGTGGTTCTGCAGCCGCAGCAGGTCGCCGGAAATCTGGCCGTGGTAGCGCCGACCCGGCTCGGTCAGCTCGGTGCCGCGCGCGGTGCGCTGCACCAGCCGCACGCCGATCTGCGACTCCAGCAGCCGCAGTTGCTGGCTCACCGCGCTGTGGGTCAGGCAGAGCTCTTCCGCGGCCTTGCCCACGCCGTGATGGCGCGCCACCGCGTCGAAGATCAGCAGCGCGCGGGTGCTGGGAATATGGCGGCGCATAAGGCTTTCGTTAGAAAAACTGACAACGCGGAAGATTAAACCAGAGCACGCGCTTGGCACAGCCGCAAGAATCGCTGACGACGCCGCGTCGGCGGCGCCTCTCTTTCCACCGGTTTTTCTTTCAAGGACATTCCCGCACCATGTCTCGCCCCGTGTCTCTTCGCCTCGCCCTGCTCGTCCTCGCCCTGGCGTCCGCCGCCGCCGGCTTCGCGCATGCCCAGACCGGTTCGGTCGCGGCCACGCCCGCGCAGGTGCGCCCCGAGGTGGACAAGGCCTACACGCAGCTGATGGCGTCGCCGCAGATCCAGAAGCTGCTCGACGCGGTGAAGGCCGACCATGCCCGCTCGGTGGAAGACCTGAAGATGCTCACCGAGATCGAGGCGCCCCCGTTCAAGGAACAGAAGCGCGCCGAAGCCTTCCTGGCGCGCATGAAGGCCCTGGGCCTCGACGACGCGAAGATCGACGCCGAAGGCAACGTGGTCGGCCTGCGCAAGGGCACGGGCAACGGGCCCAAGCTGCTGATCTCGGCCCACCTCGACACCGTGTTCCCCGCCGGCACCGACGTGAAGGTGAAGGAGCGCGACGGCAAGCTCTACGCGCCCGGCATCTCCGACGACACGCGCGGCCTGTCGGTGCTGCTGTCGTGGCTCAAGGTGCTGAACGACAACAAGATCCAGACCGTGGGCGACCTGCTGTTCGTCGGCAACGTGGGCGAGGAAGAACTGGGCAACCTGCGCGGCATGAAAGCCATCTTCCGCGACAACCTCGACATCGACGGCATGGTCGGCCTCGAGCCCGCGCCCGAAGGCACGGTGCTGATGCTCGGCACCGGCAGCCATCGCTACGAAGTGACCTTCAAGGGCCCCGGCGGCCACAGCTTCGGCGCGTTCGGCCAGGTGCCCAGCGCCATCCACGGCATGGGCCGCGCCATTGCCAAGATCGCCGACGTGCGCACGCCCACCTTCCCCAAGACGACGTTCACCGTGGGCACGGTCGGCGGCGGCACGTCGGTCAACACCATCGCACCCGACGCGCGCATGGCGGTCGACATCCGCTCCGACGAAATGGCGCCGCTGCTGGAGACCGAGAAGAAGATCCTCGCGGCCATCGACGAGGCCGTGGTGGAGGAAAACAAGCGCTGGAACGTCAACACGCTGAGCGTGAGCACCAAGCTCATCGGCGACCGCCCGGGCGGCCGCACGCAGTCGGACACGGTGATCGTCGAGGCCGCCACGCGCTCGAACGCGGCCTTCGGCCACAAGACGCTGCTGACTGGCGCGAGCACCGACGCGAACGTGCCGATGTCGCTGGGCATTCCGGCCATCATCATCGGCGGCGGCGGCAAGACGGGCGGCTTCCACGCGCTGAGCGAATGGATCGACGTGACCGACGGCTGGAAGGGTGCGCAGAACTCGCTGGTGACGGTGCTGGGGCTGGTCGGCGTGCAGGGCACGAGTGCGCCTTTGCTGGAAAAGCGCCCGCCCCGCACGAAGTAGGCCAGGCGCGTGCCAGGGGCTGTGCCCCTGAAAGTCTCCGGTATGCTGATGGCCGCTTTCCATCACGCTGACCGACAGGAGGACACCATGCACGCCCGCTCCACCCTCATCGCCCTGGCACTGCTCGCGGCAGGTGCCTCGGCGCAAGCCAACAACCTGCTCGACCAGCTGAAGGAAAAAGCCGGCGAGGCCGCCAGCGCCAACACCCAGGGCGGCACCGGCGGTTCCTCGCTCGGCGGCCTGGGCAGCAACCTCGGCTTCAAGATGCCCGCCATCGGCTCCAGCACCATCGGCAACGCGGCAGGGGTGCTGCAGTACTGCGTCAAGAACAACTACCTGGGCGGCGACGCGGCCTCGGTGAAAGACAAGCTGCTCGCCAAGATCACCGGCCAGAAGCCCCAGGAAACCGGCTTCGCCAACGGCGCCAAGGGCCTGCTCAAGGGCGGCGACGGGCAGACGCTGAACTTCAAGATCCTGTCGTCCAAGCTCAAGACCAAGGCCTGCGACTACGTTCTCAAGAACGCAACGTCGCTGATCTAGGCACGCCTCAGCTCCCAATGCTTCGCGCAGCCGCGTAAGCTCTCCGCGCCCGCGCGGCATCAAGCACCGTTGCGGGCGCCATCCGTCATCCATGAATCCGGCCACCACCTCCCCTTCCCTGCGCCAGCGCCTCTCCCGCTGGGTCCCCTGCCTTGCCTGGCCCCGTCCCTCCGCCGCGCTGCTGCGCAACGAGGCGATGGCCGGCATCACCGTCGCGCTGATGGTCATTCCGCAGGGCGTGGCGTATGCCGCGCTGGCCGGCATGCCGCTGGTGACGGGCGTGTATGCCGCGCTGTTCCCGGCGCTGATCGCGGTGATGTTCAGTTCGTCCCAGCGGCTGTCGGTCGGCCCCACGGCGCTCACCAGCCTGCTGGTCGGTGCCTCGCTCGCGCCGCTGGCGGTGGCAGGCAGCGCCGAGTGGGTGGCGATGGCGGTGTGGCTCACGCTGATGTCCGGCGCCATCCAGATCGTGCTGGGCGCGGGGCGCTTCGGCTGGCTGCTGCGGCTGGTCAATTCGCCGGTGCTTATCGGCTTCACGCAGGGGGCGGCGGTGCTGATCGCCATATCGCAGCTGCCCGCGCTGCTGGGCTTCACCGGCCGCACCATTCCACAGGTGCTGCGCGGCGGCCCGTTGCCCGACCTGGTGGCCATCGCCTTCGGCCTCGGCAGCATCGCGGTGCTGTGGCTCGGCAAGCGGCTGCTGCCGCGCTTTCCGACCACGATGGCGCTGGTGGCCGGCGCGGCCGCGATCAGCTGGGTGATCAACTACGCGCTGCGCGGCGGCGCGGTGGTCGGCAGCCTGCCTTCGGGCCTGCCGTCCTTCTACTGGCCCGGCCTGCTGCCGATGGGCACGCTCGGCGCGCTGGTGCTGCCGGCGCTGATGATCACGCTGGTGAGCTTTCTGGAAACCGCATCGAGCGCCAAGGTCGACAACGCACGCGCGGGCACCCTCTGGAACGAAAACCAGGACCTGATCGGCCAGGGCCTGGCCAAGCTGGCCTCGGGCTTCTCGGGCGCTTTCCCGACCAGCTCGTCGTTCTCGCGCTCGGCCATCACGCTCTATGCGGGCGCGCAGACCGGCTGGGCGACGCTGTTCAGCGTGGTGGTGGTGGCGGGCGCGCTGCTGTGGCTGATGCCGCTGCTCTATCACGTGCCGCAGGCGGTGCTGGCGGCGGTGGTGGTCACGGCCATCCTGGGGCTGGTGAAGCCGGCAAGCTTCACCGCGCTGTGGCGCATCTCGCGCATCGAGGCGGGCATTGCCTTCGGCACCTTCGTGCTGACCATCGCGACCGCGCCCAGCATCTACTGGGGCGTGCTGGGCGGGCTGCTGGCGGCCCTGGCGCACTACATGTACCGCCACCTGCATCCGCGCATCATCGAAGTGGGCCTGCACCCCGACGGCAGCCTGCGCGACCGCAATCTCTGGAAGCTGCCGCCGCTGGCGCCGCAGCTCTATGCGCTGCGCATGGATGCCGAGCTCGACTTCGCCTCTGCCTCCACGCTCGAACGCGCCCTCACCGTGGCGCTGGCCGAACGGCCCGGACTCACCGACGTGTGCCTGTTCGCGCAGCCGATCAACCGCATCGACATCACCGGCGCCGAAGTGTTCGGCTCGATCCGCCGGATGATGGAATCCAAGGGCATCCGCCTGCACCTGAGCGGCCTCAAGCTGCCCGCGATGCAGGTGCTTGAACGCGCCGGCCTGCTGGCCCCGGGCCCCATGCTGTTCAGCTACCGCACCGACGGCGAAGCGCTCGCTGCGCTGATGCCGCGCATCGACGTGCCGGGGGCTTCCGCCGAGACCGAATCCGCCGCCTGAAGCGCCCCCATGAAATCCACCATCGAAGAACTGGTTGCGTTCCGCACGGTGGTGGACACGGGCTCGATCACCGCCGCGTCGGAGCAGTTGGCGCAAACGGTCTCCGGCATCAGCCGCGCATTGAGCCGGCTCGAGCAGAAGCTCGACACCACGCTGCTGCGCCGCACCACGCGGCGGCTCGAACTCACCGAGGAAGGCGCGGCCTTCCTGCAGCGCACGCGCGCCATCCTCGATGCGATCGACGATGCCGAAGAGCAGATGGCCGCGCGCCGCCAGCAGCCCGCCGGGCGCCTGCGGGTGAACGCAGCCTCGCCCTTCATGCTGCATGCCATCGTGCCGCTGGTGCCTGAATTTCGGCGGCTCTATCCGCAGATCAGCCTGGAGCTGGACACCGACGACCTGCCCATCGACCTGCTGGAGCGCCGCACCGACATCGCGATCCGCATCGGCCCGCTGCGCGACTCCACGCTGCATGCGCGCCCGCTGGGCACCCACCGGCTGCGCGTGCTCGCGAGCCCCGCGTATCTCGAGGCCAGCGGCAAGCCGCGCAAGGTGGACGAGCTGGCCGGGCATGCGCTGCTCGGCTTCACACAGCCGGAGTCGCTCAACCGCTGGCCGCTGCGCGGTCCGCACGGCGACGAGTGGACCATCGCGCCGACGCTGATGGCATCGAGCGGCGAAACGCTGCGCCAGCTCGCGCTGGCCGGCGTGGGCATCGTCTGCCTGTCGGACTTCATGACGGGCGCCGACCGGGCCAGCGGCGCGCTGGTGCAGGTGCTGGCCAAGGACACGGTGGACGTGCGCCAGCCGGTGAACGCGGTGTACTACCGCAACACGCAGCTGTCGGCGCGCATCACCTCGTTCCTGGATTTCCTGTCGCAGCGCATGGCCTGAAGGCCCCGCGTCACTGCGGCTGCCGGGGCACGAAACGCTCGACCGTCGCGGAAGCGATCTCGTAGCCGCTCACACCCATGTCCGCCGACGCATAGCGCGCCGCCTTCAGCGTGCCGCTGACGTACACCGTGTCCATCGCATGCAGGCCCTTCACGGGGCCCGGCGCAATCACGTGCACGATCTGGTTGGCGGGCGGCGGCGGGGTGTGGATGCAGGCGCCGAAGTACGGCACCAGCAGGAACTCGCGGATGCCCTCTTGCGAGGCATCCAGCGGCACGACGAAGCCAGCGAGCTTGGCCGCCTTGCCGTCGAGCTCGACGTTGACCGGCGCGTTGTCCCAGACGGCGCGCATCTCGTCGAGCATCTGGATGGCCTGGGGATCGTTGTCGCGCAGCGCCTCGAGGCTGATGTTGCGGTAGCGCCTGGTCGGGTCCCAGCTCTTGGGGATCAGCGCTTCCCATTTGAGTTCGGGCGCCGCGGCGTTGCTGGCAACCTGCCCCGATGCCGCGTCCGGCGCGCAGCCGTCGAGCAGCACGGCCAGCGGTGTCAGCAGAAGCGCCGACAACAGGACGCGTGCGAAAAGACTTCTCATTCGCCTGATTGTGCGGGCGCGATGTTTCAGGCAGATAAAGCCCCGGCTTTGTCCCTTCCCCCGGCCTCGGCATACGTCAAGGCGCCGGCGCGCTCAGTCCCGCACCGGCCCGCGCAGGTTCTTGATCTGCGAGCGCTGGCTCTTGCCTTCGAGCCGGCGCTGCTTCGAACCGTAGGTCGGCTTGGTGGCACGCCGCACGCGCGGCGGCGCGGCCACGCTGTCGACCACCGCCTGCAGCCGCGCGAAGGCGTCGGCGCGGTTCATTTCCTGCGTGCGATGCTGCTGCGCCTTGAGCACCAACACGCCTTCCTGCGTGATGCGGCTGTCGCGCAGGGCGAGCAGCCGTTCCTTCACGTCGGGCGGCAGCGAACTGGCGTGGATGTCGTAGCGCAGGTGCACCGCGCTCGACACCTTGTTGACGTTCTGCCCGCCCGCGCCCTGCGCCCGGATGGCGCTGATCTCGACTTCGTCGGGATCGATCAGCACGGGCGGACGCAGCACGGCGCTCAGACCCGTTCGAAGACGGCGGCAATGCCCTGCCCGCCGCCGATGCACATCGTGACCAGCGCGTAGCGCCCGCCTGTGCGGTGCAGCTCGGCGATCGCCTTCGTGGTGATGATCGCGCCGGTCGCGCCCACCGGATGGCCCAGCGAAATGCCCGAGCCGTTCGGGTTCACCTTGGCGGGGTCGAAGCCCAGCTCCTTGATGACCGCGCAGGCCTGCGCCGCGAAGGCTTCGTTCGACTCGATCACGTCGAAGTCGCCTACCTTCAGGCCGGTGCGCTCCAGCACCTTGCGCGTGGCCGGCACCGGGCCGATGCCCATGTAGGCGGGCTCGACGCCGGCATGCGCATAGCCCACCAGGCGTGCGAGCGGCTTCAGGCCGCGCGCCTTGACGCTCTCGCCGGCAGCCAGCACCACCGCGGCGGCACCGTCGTTGATGCCCGAGGCATTGCCGGCGGTGACAAGCCCGTCTTTCTTGAACGCGGGTTTCATCTTCGACAGCGTCTCTACGGAGGTGTCGGCGCGCACATGCTCGTCGGTGTCGAACAGCACCACGCCCTTGCGCGTCTTCACCTCGACAGGAACGATCTGCTCCTTGAAGCGGCCCGCCGCGATGGCAGCCGCCGCGCGCTGCTGGCTGGCAACGGCCAGTTCGTCCATCTGCTCGCGCGTGATGCCGTAGCGCGCGGCCACGTTCTCGGCGGTGATGCCCATGTGGATCTTCTCCCACGGGTCGTGCAGGATGCCGAGCATGTAGTCGACCAGCACCGCGTCGCCCATGCGCGCGCCGTAGCGCGCCGAGGTGTCGAAGTACGGGCCGCGGCTCATCGATTCCGAGCCGCCGCCGATGGCGATGTCGCAGTCGCCCAGCGCGATGGCCTGCGCCGCCGACACGATGGCCTGCAGGCCCGAGCCGCACAGGCGATTGACGTTGAAGGCCGGCGTTTCGATGGGGCAACCCGCGTCGATGGCCGCCACGCGGCTCAGGTAGGCGTCCTTCACGTCGGTGGGGATCACGTTGCCCATCACCACATGGCCGATGGCATCGCCCGCGAGGCCGCTGCGCTCGATGGCGGCCTTCACTGCCGTGGTGGCCAGCTGGGTGTTGGGTACATCCTTCAAGGCACCGCCGAAGGTGCCGATGGCGGTGCGGGCGGTGCCGACCACGAAGATGTCGCGCGAAGTCATGGGATGTCTCTCCTGGATGAAAGCGAAAGCCGCAAGAAGCGGCGGCTGCAGGAGGACGATTCTGACGGCGAACGGCGCGACGGGTTGTCGCGCGTGGAATAGCGCAGGCTCAGCCGCGCGAGACCGACTTGGGCGACACGTCGGTCACGTCGCTGGCGCTGCCGCGAATGCGCACCGGGCGCTCCACCGATTCGCCGCGCGCCCGGGCATTGGCCACGTCTGCGGCGCTGGGTTCGCCCGGCTGTGCCGCATTGCGAAATTTGTCGAAGCCGGAGCGGGGGTTGAAGCGCATCACCCAAGGGCTCACGGGCTTGCCCGTGAGACGCCCCCAGGCGTAGCGCACACCCCACACAGCCGCCAGCAGCATGACCGCCACGGCCAGGCTGGCCGCAAAGACCAGCCCCAGGAGCAGAAGAATGACGCGAAAAATGAAGTTCATCATCCGACTTTAGGCCGAGGCAGCCGCGGTTGGTTCCCCGGTCTTCGTGAACGAGAACTGGCCCGGCGACCGGATCGGGTCGGTCGTGACCTCGATCGTGTCCTTCGGCCCGAAGCTGCCGTCCAGCAACAGCTTCGACAGCGGGTTCTCGATGCGCTGCTGGATGGCGCGCTTCAGCGGACGCGCGCCGAACACCGGGTCGAAGCCGACCTTGGCGATCTCCGCCAGCGCCGCCGGCGACACCTCCAGGCCCAGGTCCATCTTCGCGAGCCGCGCCTGCAGCACCTTGAGCTGGATCGCCGCGATCGATTCGATGTTCTTCGCGTCGAGCGCATGGAACACCACGGTCTCGTCGATGCGGTTCAGGAACTCGGGGCGGAAGTAGTTCTTCAGCTCGTCCCACACCGCTTCCTTGATCTCTTCCGAAGGCTTGCCCACCATGGCCTGGATGATGGGCGAGCCGATGTTGCTCGTCATCACGATCACGGTGTTCTTGAAGTCCACGGTGCGGCCCTGGCCGTCGGTCAGGCGGCCATCGTCCAGCACCTGCAGCAGCACGTTGAACACGTCCGGGTGAGCCTTCTCGACCTCGTCGAGCAGCACCACGCTGTAGGGCTTGCGGCGCACGGCTTCCGTGAGGTAGCCGCCCTCCTCATAGCCCACGTAGCCCGGCGGCGCGCCGATCAGGCGGGCGACCGAATGCTTCTCCATGAACTCGCTCATGTCGATGCGGATCAGGTGGTCTTCGCTGTCGAACAGGAAGCCCGCGAGCGCCTTGCACAGCTCGGTCTTGCCCACGCCCGTGGGGCCCAGGAACAGGAACGAGCCCGTGGGGCGGTTCGGATCGGACAGGCCCGAGCGCGAACGGCGGATCGCGTTGGCGACCGCACCGATGGCCTCGTCCTGGCCGACCACGCGCTCGTGCAGCTTGTCTTCCATCACGAGCAGCTTGTCGCGCTCGCCCTGCATCAGCTTGGCGACCGGAATGCCGGTGGCACGCGCCACGACCTCGGCGATTTCTTCCGCGCCGACTTGCGTGCGCAGCAGCGTGGGCGCGCTCGACTTGCCCTTGCTCGCCTCGCTGGCCTCGGCTTCCTTCAGGCGCTTTTCAAGTGCCGGCAGTTGGCCGTACTGGAGCTCCGCGACCTTGTTGAAGTCGCCCTTGCGCTTCCATTCCTCGATCTGGAACTTGATCTTGTCGACGTCTTCGCGCACCTGCGCGCTGCCCTGGGCCTGCGCCTTCTCGGCCTGCCAGATCTCGTCGTAGTCGGCGATTTCCTTCTGCAGCTTGACGATCTCGTCCTCGATCAGGCCGAGGCGCTTCTGCGAGGCCTCGTCCTTTTCGCGGCGCACGGCTTCGCGCTCGATCTGCAGCTGGATGAGGCGGCGGTCGAGCCGGTCCATGACCTCGGGCTTGGAGTCCATCTCGATCTTGATCTTGGCCGCGGCCTCGTCGATCAGGTCGATGGCCTTGTCGGGCAGGAAGCGGTCGGTGATGTAGCGGTCGCTCAGTTCGGCCGCGGCCACGATGGCCGGGTCGGTGATCTGCACGCCGTGGTGCACTTCGTATTTTTCCTGCAGGCCGCGCAGGATGGCGATGGTGGCCTCCACGCTCGGTTCGCCCACGATGATCTTCTGGAAGCGGCGCTCCAGCGCGGCATCTTTCTCGATGTACTTGCGGTATTCGTCGAGCGTGGTGGCGCCCACGCAGTGCAGCTCGCCGCGCGCAAGGGCCGGCTTGAGCATGTTGCCCGCATCCATGGCGCCTTCGGCCTTGCCGGCCCCGACCATGGTGTGCAGCTCGTCGATGAAGACGATGGTCTGGCCTTCGTCCTTCGCGAGTTCGTTGAGCACGGTCTTCAGGCGCTCTTCGAATTCGCCGCGGAACTTGGCGCCGGCCAGCAGCGCGGCCATGTCGAGCGACAGCACCCGCTTGCCCTTGAGCGAATCAGGCACCTCGCCCGCGACGATGCGCTGCGCGAGGCCTTCGACGATGGCGGTCTTGCCCACGCCGGGTTCGCCGATGAGCACGGGGTTGTTCTTGGTGCGGCGCTGCAGCACCTGGATGGCGCGGCGGATTTCCTCGTCGCGGCCGATGACCGGGTCGAGCTTGCCCAGCCGGGCGCGCTCGGTCAGGTCCATGCAGTATTTCTTGAGCGCCTCGCGCTGGCCTTCGGCATCGGCGCTGTTCACGCCCTGGCCGCCGCGCACGGCGTCGATGGCCGATTCGAGCGACTTGCGGCTCAGGCCGTTTTCGCGGGCGGTCTTGCCGATGTCGGCCTTGCTGTCGGCCAGGGCCAGCAGGAAGAGTTCGCCGGCAATGAACTGGTCGTTGCGCTTGATGGCTTCCTTCTCGGTGGCCTGCAGCAGCTTGCCGAGTTCGGGGCCGACCTGCACGATGTCGTGGCCCTGCACCTGCGGCAGCTTCTTGATGGCTGCCTCGGCCCCGTTCAGCAGGCCGGGCACGTTGACGCCGGCACGCTCCAGCAGGGCGCGGGGACCGTCGTCCTGCCGCAGCATCGCGGCCAGCAAGTGAGCCGGCTCGATGTAGGCGTTGTCGTTGCCCAGCGCGAGCGACTGTGCGTCGCCCAGTGCTTCCTGAAATTTGGTGGTGAGTTTGTCTTGTCGCATGGTGGTATTCCTGCATCCAAAATAGGGCCGTTCGGGCACGATTCAAGGCTGCCGGCCAGGCCGGCGCACTGGGCACGGGTATTGCACGAGACCCGTTTCCTGCCCGTAGGCATTTCTCTCTCTCGAATGGAGTCGATCATGGTTTTTTCAATGCAGCGCGTTCAGCCGGTCCGCCGGGCGATCGGCGCCGGCCTCTTTCTAGCCGCCATGGGCCTGTGCGGCCTTGCGCAGGCGCAAAGCGGCACCCCAATCCGCCTGCTGGTGGGCTTTCCGGCAGGGGCCGGCACCGACGCCATTGCACGCACGCTGGGCGAAAAGCTCAAGGACGTGCTGGGCGTGCCCGTGGTGGTCGAGAAC
>NZ_JBXASW010000089.1:0-18193 GCF_058809745.1 Variovorax sp. MPBD4-3 | reverse complement strand
TTGCGCAGCGAAATAAAGGAGGAGGGGCGAAGCCCCGGGGGACATTCGCGGAGCAAGGTACCCCGTCGGCGTGAGCGCACCCCGAAGAAACAACGCCAAGGCTTACCCAAAGAACCAATAGCAGACAGCGACAGCAGCAATCACCCCGGCCAGCTCGGCAAGCAGCGCACAAGACACCGCATGCCGCGTGCGCTGGATGCCGACAGCACCGAAGTACACCGCCAACACGTAGAAAGTGGTCTCGGTGCTGCCCTGGATGGTGGCGGCCACCAGCGCCGGGAAGCTGTCGACGCCCTGGCTCTTCATGGTTTCGATCAGCATCGCGCGCGCCGCGCTGCCCGAGAAAGGCTTGACCAGCGCCGTGGGCATGGCGTCGACGAAGCGCGCGTCGAAGCCGCCCGCCGTCACCAGCCAGCGCAGGCCGTTCAATGCGAAGTCGAGCGCGCCCGAGGCACGCAGCACGCCGATCGCGCACAGCATCGCGACCAGGTACGGCAGCAGGTTCTTCGCAATGTCGAAGCCTTCCTTCGCGCCTTCGATGAAGCACTCGTACACCTTGATGCGCCGGATGGCGCCGGCCAGCAGGAACGCGACGATCACGCCGAACAGCGTGAGGTTGCCCAGCAGCGACGACAGCGAAGCGATGGCCGCCGCCGACAGCGTGCCCAGCAGCGCCATGAAGCCGCCCAGCAGCAGCGCGCCGGGCAACAGGTAGGCCAGCACCACCGGGTCCCACAGCCGCAGGCGCTGCACCACCGCCACCGAGAGCAGCCCGACCAGCGTCGAGGCGCTGGTGGCCAGCAATATCGGCAGGAACACCAGCGTGGGGTCGCTCGCGCCCTGCTGCGTGCGGTACATGAAGATGGTCACGGGCAGCAGCGTGAGCGACGAGGCGTTCAGCACCAGGAACAGGATCTGCGCGTTGGTGGCCGTCACCGGGTCGGGGTTGAGCCGCTGCAGTTCGCGCATGGCCTTCAGGCCGATGGGCGTGGCGGCGTTGTCCAGCCCGAGCGCGTTGGCGGCGAAGTTCATGGTGATGAGGCCGAGCGCCGGGTGCCCGGCCGGCACGCCCGGCATCAGGCGCCGGAAGAGCGGCCCCAAAAGCCGCGCCAGCCAGCCCACCAGCCCCGCCGCCTCGGCGATGCGCAGGAAGCCCAGCCACAGCGTGAGCGTGCCGAAAAGCAGCACCATCACCTCGACCGCGAGCCGCGCCATCGCGAACAGGCTTTCGACCAGCGCCGCGAACACCGTCGGGTCGCCGCCGACGAGCCAGCGCCCCAGCGCGGCCAGCGCCGCCACCCCGAAGAAACCCAGCCACAAGCCGTTGAGCACGCTTCTTTTCCCTTTTGTGCGGGTCGATCATAGGGCGCTGAACACGCCAGGCCGCCGCGAGCTACAGTTCGGCCCATGCGTGCTGCCAACCTCCGCCGACTTGCCGCCCTGGCACTGGGCGCGGCCTCCCTCTGGCTTGCCGGCTGCGTGAGCCTGCCGCCGGGCAAGCCGATGCCTGTGGCCACCGCCTTCACGGCCGCGGACGTGGCGCAGACCGAACTGGCGCAGCTCGCGGCCCGGGGCACGCCGGGCGGATCCACGTCGCTGTCGGGCTTCCGGCTGCTGCCGGAGGCGGCCTTCGCGTTCGACGCGCGCATCTCGCTCGCGCGGCACGCCGAGAAGTCGCTCGACGTGCAGTACTACCTGATCCAGAAGGACGACGTCGGCCTGCTGTTCCTCAAGGAGCTGCGCGAGGCCGCCGCGCGCGGCGTGCGCGTGCGCCTGCTGGTGGACGACCTCTACACGGCGGGAGAGGACGAGGTGTTCAGCACGCTGTCGGCGTTCCCGAACATCGAGGTGCGGCTGTTCAACCCGCTGCCCTCGCGCGCCGATTCGCTGGCGACGCGGCTGCTGTTCTCGCTGACCGACTTCGGCCGCATCAACCACCGCATGCACAACAAGCTGCTGGTGGCCGACAACAGCTTCGCGGTGTCGGGCGGCCGCAACATCGCCAACGAGTACTTCATGCGCAGCACCGCCGCCAATTTCATCGACATGGACGTGCTGTCCAGCGGCCCGGTGGTGCGCCAGATGTCCGCCGGCTTCGACCGCTACTGGAACAGCGAGCACGTGCGCCCCATCGAGCAGATCGCGCCTCTGCGCATGCCGGTGGAAGAGGCGCAGAAGCGGTTCGACGCCATCGCGCGCACGGCGGTGCCCGACGTGGCCATGCACCAGCGCGACGTGCTCGACAAGTCGCCGGTGGGGCAGCAGCTCATTGCCGGCAACGTCGAGCGCTACTGGGCGCCGTCGACGCTGTTCGTAGACGACCCCGAGAAAATCACGCGCAAGCCCGACGCAGCCTACGAAGGCAGCGTGACCGAGGGCGCGCTGGGCGTCATCAATTCGGCCAAGCGCGAGGTGAAGATCGGCTCGCCGTATTTCATTCCGGGCGCGCGCGGCATGGCGATGATGAAGGCGGCCATCCAGCGCGGCGGGCGCATCACGGTGGTCACCAACTCGCTGGGCGCGACCGACGAGCCGCTGGCCTACGCGGGCTACGAGCGCTACCGCGCCGACATGCTCAAGATCGGCGTCACCATCTACGAGATCGCGCCCACGCTGACCGGGCGCTCGGGGCGCTTCGGCGATTTCGGCAAGTCGATCAGCCGGCTGCACGCCAAGCTCGCGGTGGTGGACGACGAACGCTTCTTCGTCGGCTCGATGAACCTCGACCACCGCTCGGCGGCGGTCAACACCGAGATGGGGCTGGTCATCGACAGTCCCGAGCTGGTGAAGGACTACGACAGGCTCATGGGCGGCGAGCGCGTCAACCTCGGCTACCGCCTGCGCCTCGGGCCGGACGGCCGCCGCGTGCAGTGGCTGGAATACGACGACGCCGGCGGCGACATCGTGCACGAGGACGAGCCCGGCGAGTTCCTCTGGCTGCGCTTCAAGAACTGGCTGCTGCTGCCCATCGTGGGCGAGGAATTGCTCTAGCGAAGCCGCCGTCGTGTCATTCCGGATTGAGGGAAGGTGCGTTACATTCCTTGAAAGAGTGTGAGTTTTTGTCACCAAAACATCCCCATCCGGAGACTTCGACCATGACCGTTCCCGTGCCGCGCGAGTCGATTGCGCCGCTTTCCACCAGCCGTCGGCGTGCGCTGACCGGACTGGCAGCAACCGCCGCCGCAGCAGGCCTGGGATTCCCGGCCCTGGCGCAGAACAAGGCGGTTCGCGTCGGGACCACCTTCGACAACAGCAGCGTCGAGAAGGCCAACGGCCAGGGGCTCTACCAGGGTTCGAGCGCCTTCTTCGCGGCGCTGAACAAGGCGGGCGGCATCAACGGCACCAAGGTCGAGCTCGTGATGGCCGACGACACCTTCAAGCCCGAAGTGGCCAAGGCCAATGCGCTGGCCTTCGAGAAAGACAGTTCCGTGCTCGCGCTGGTGCACCCGCTGGGCACGCGCCAGACCGCCGAGGTGATGGACGCGGTGCCCGGCATGGCCGTGGTGGGCCCCATCACCGGCACCATCGCGCTGCGCAAGAAGAACTCGCCCAACACCTTCTGGGTGCGTGCCAACTACGACCAGGAAGTCGACAAGCTCGTGAGCACCGCCGCCGTGCTGGGCCAGAGCCGCATCGGCCTCGTGCATTCGAACGATCCGCTGGGGCAGTCGGTGCTGGCGGCCTTCAAGGCCGCGCTGGCCAAGGCCAAGCTGGAGCCGGCGGTGATCGCGACCACGCCCAACACCACCAGCATGGAAGTAGGGCCCGCCGCCGAAGCCATCGCCAAGGCCAGGCCGCAGGTGGTGGTGGTCGGGCTGGCCGGTACCGCGCCGGTGTTCCTGAAGGCGCTGCGCGAGGCGGGCAACAGCAGCTCGGCCTACGGCCTGTCGATCACGGCCAGTGCGTTGTCGGCCATGGGCGACCTGGCCAAGGGCCTGGGCTTCGTGATCGTGGTGCCTTCGCCGTATTCGACCCGGTTCGAGATCGTGCGCCGCTACCAGGCCGACATGGTGGCCAGCGGCATCAAGGAGTTCTCGCTCACCAGCCTGGAGGGCTACATCAATGCCGCCGTGCTGGCCGAGGGCATGCGCCGCGCCGGTGGCTCGCTGACGCGCGCGTCGGTGATGTCGGGGCTGGCCAGCATCGAGAGCTTCGACCTGGGCGGGGTGAAGATCAACTACGGCCGCACCAACCGCGAAGGCGGCCAGTTCGTGGACGTGGCGGTGATCGGCAGCCGCGGCCAGATGCTGAGCTAGACCCCGACGCCCAGCAAACCCTCGAGCAGCTCCTGGTCCGACGCCAGTTCGCTGCTCGGCCCCGCGTGCACCACGGTGCCGCGCTCCAGCACGATGGCCTTGTGCGTCATCTCCAGCGCCAGCACCGGGTGCTGCTCGACCACGATCGAGGCCAGCCCTTCCGATTCGCACAGCCGGCGGATGGCGGCCGCCAGCTCTTCCACGATGATCGGCGCGAGGCCTTCCATCGGCTCGTCGAGCAGCAGCAGCCTGGGGTTGGTCATCAGCGCGCGGCCGATCGCGAGCATCTGCTGCTCGCCGCCCGAGAGCTGGTTGCCGTAGTTGCCGCGCCGCTCGCGCAGTCGCGGAAAGAAGTCGTAGACGCGCTTCAGGTTCCAGCCGCCGAGCCGCGAGATCACCGTGAGGTTTTCTTCCACGGTGAGCGACGGAAACACCTCGCGCTCCTGCGGCACCCAGCCCAGCCCGGCGCGCACGCGCTGGTGCGAGGGCCAGCGCGTGATGTCCGCGCCCTGCCAGCGGATCGCGCCCTGCATCACGCGGGTGTTGCCCATCAGCGTTTCGAGCAGCGTGGTCTTGCCCACGCCGTTGCGCCCGAGGATGGCGAGGCTCTCGCCCTGCTGCAGGGAAAAGTCGAGTCGGTCGAGCACGACCGCATTGCCGTAGCCGGCGGTGACGCGGTCGAAGGCGAGTGCTTCAGGCATGGTGGTGCGAACTTCCCAGGTAGACCTCGCGAACGCGCGGGTCGGCGCTGATTTCCGAGGGCGTTCCCTCGGTGAGGATGCGTCCGCCGACCAGCACCGAGATGCGGCGCGAGAAGCGGAAGACGAGCTTCATGTCGTGCTCGATGAACAGCACGCTGATGTCCTGCGGCAGCGCCGCGATGACCTCGAACAGCTCGCCGCTCTCGTCCTGCGGCACGCCGGCCGCGGGCTCGTCGAGCAGCAGGATGCGGGGCTTGGCGGCCAGCGCCAGCGCGATCTCGAGCAGGCGCTGCTTGCCGTAGGCGAGCTCGGACACCGGCACGTCGGCCAGGCTGTCGAGCCTGAATATGCCCAGCAGCGAGTGCGCCTCGTCGAACACCCTGGTGCAGCCCTTCAGCGGCCGCCACCAGGTGGCGCCCAGCCCCTCGCGCTCGCTGATCGCCAGCACCACCGACAGCAGCGGCGTGAGGCTGGGGAACAGCGTGTTGATCTGGAAAGTGCGCGACAGGCCCATGCGCGCGCGCTTGTCGGCGGACAGGCGGGTGAGGTCGTGGTCGCCCATGTGGATCGATCCGCTCGTGGGCTTGAACACGCCGGTGAGCAGGTTGATGAGCGTGGTCTTGCCCGCGCCGTTGGGGCCGATCAGCGCCTGGCGCGCGCCGGGTTCGAGCGAGAGGTTCACGTCGCTCACCGCCTGGAATTCGCCGAAGCGGATGCCCAGGCCCTGGGTGCGCAGGGTGTGCGTCCTGTTTGCCGGGCTCATCGCGCCTTCCCCGTGCGGACGAAGCGCGACAGCGCGCCCATGATGCCGCCGCGCCCCAGCATGACCGCCGCGATCAGGAAGATGCCGAGCCAGAACATCCAGTACTGCGGATTCATGTCCGCGAACCAGTCGTGCACCAGCATGTAGACGATGGCGCCGATCATGCCGCCGTAGAGCCGGCCGGTGCCGCCCAGCACCAGGATGATGAGCACCTCGGCCGAGCGGTTGAAGCCGATCGACTCGATGCCGACGAACTGCGTGGTCTGCGCCAGCAGCGCGCCCGCCACGCCGGCCACCGCGGCCGAGAAGGCGTAGGCCATGCGCAGACGCGCTTCCACCGGCGAGCCGATGGCCAGCATGCGCTTGCGGCTGTCGTGGATGCCGCGCAGCGCCAGCCCGAAAGGCGAGCGCAGCACCAGCCGCACCAGCAGGAACATCGCGAACACCACGCCGAAGGCGTAGCAGAAGGCGGTCTTGCCGTAGAGGTCGAAGTCGAACATGCCGAGCACCGGCGCGATGACCACGCCCTGCAGCCCGTCGGTGCCGCCGGTGATGCCCGAGAGCCGGTTGGCCACCTCGAACAGCAGCACGCACACGCCGATGGTGATCATCAGCCGCGTGAGGTCGGCGCCGCGCACCACCAGGTAGCTCAGGGCATAGCCCAGCAGGCCGCTGACGACCAGTGCGAACGCGAGGCCGGTGAAGGGCTCGCTCCAGCCGTATTTGGCGAGCAGCCCGGCCGCGTAGGCGCCAGCGCCGAAGAACGCGGCATGGCCGACGGTGAGGATCCCCGCGTAGCCCAGCGCCATGTCGAGCGACACCGCGAACAGGCCGAAGATCATGATCTGGCTCATCAGCGTGAGCTTGTCGGGCAGCAGGAAGAAGCTCGACGCGAGCGCGATCCAGAAGACGGCTTCCGCGGCACGCAACTGCGCGGGAGAGACGGTCAGGGCTTTCATGCGAGCCCCTTCTTGGCGACGATGCCGTTCGGGCGCACCAGCAGCATGACGATCATGAAGACGTAGATGAGAAAGGCGCCGGCTTCGGGCAGGTAGTACTTGCCCGCCACGTCGACGATGCCGACCAGCAGCGCCGCGATGAATGGCCCGGTGACGGTGCCGGCGCCGCCCACGCACACAACCATCAGGAAGTACACGAGGTACTTGAGCGGGAACGAAGGCTCCAGCCCCAGCATGCCCAGGCTCAGCGCGCCGCCCAGGCCGGCGAGGCCGCAGCCCAGCGAGAAGGTCAGGAAGAACAGGCGCTGCACGTGGATGCCGGTGCCGCCGGCCACGCGCTGGTTGTCCACCGCCGCGCGCACCATCGCGCCGTAGCGGGTCCTGCCCAGGCCCAGCAGCAGGGCGACGAGCACCGCCGCGCCGCAGGCGATCAGGAACAGCCGGTAGCGGCCCACCTCCAGGCCCAGCAGCGACACCTGGCCGTCGAGCGCCGCGGGCAGCGTGAAGGGCTGCATCGTCGGGCCGAAGAAATAGGTGAACGCGGCGATCGACACGAACACCACGCCGATGGAAAGCAGCACCTGGTCGAGCGGATGTGCGCGGTACAGCCGGCGGTAGAACACGAACTCCAGCACCGCGCCCACCAGCGCCGCCGCCACGAAGGCCGCCGCCAGCGAGAGGCCGAAGCCGAGCCCGAAATGGTTCATCAGCACGGCGGCCACGTAGCCGCCGACCATCGCGAAGCTGCCGTGCGCGAGGTTGACGAAATTCATGAGCCCCATCGTGATGGACAGGCCCACGCCGATGAGGAACAGGAGCATGCCGTAGGCCACTCCGTCGAAGATCACGATGCCCATGAATTTCCCGCTCGCTGGCTGAATGCTGGCTTCTGTTCTTTGCGTTTACTTGGCCGCGGCTTCCTTCGCCGGGTCCTTCACGCGGTCGAACTTGTCGAACTCGACGTTCACCAGCTGGCCGTTCACGCGCTCGGTCTTGCGGATGTAGACGGTCTGCACGATGTCGCGCGTGGCCGGGTCGATCTCGATCGGGCCGCGCGGGCTCTCGAAGCTCAGGCCCTTCAGCGCCTCCATGAACTTGTCGCCGCCGGTGTCGCCCTTGGTCTTGGCCAGCGCGAGGTCGATGGCGGCCATGGCGTCGTAGGCGGTCACGGCGAAGTAGCTGGGGCGCAGCTTGGCGCCGTTGTCGGCGGCGAAGTCGCGCACGAACTTCTGGTTCTTGGGCGAGGGGTGCGCGAACGAGTAGTGGTGGCTGGTGACCAGGCCCAGCGCCACGTCGCCGGTGGCGTCGAGGTAGCTGTCGTCGGTGGCTTCGCCGGTGGCGTAGAGCTTGATGCCGGCCTGCTCCATGCCGCGTTCCTTCCAGACCTTCAGGAAGGCCGGCGGCATCACGCCCGAGGGAAAGAAGAAGAACACGGCATGGGGCTTGGCGTCCTTGATGCGCTGCACGTAGGCCGAGAAGTCGGGGTTGTTCATCGGCGTGCGCACTTCGCCCGACACCTTGCCGCCGCCGGCGGTGAAGGTCTTCTTGAACGCGGTCTCGGCGTCGACGCCCGATGCGTAGTCGGCGACCACGGTGTAGGCGTCCTTGATGCCTTCCTTGAGCATGTAGCGCGCCATCGGGTCGGTGACCTGCTGCACGGTGAACGACAGGCGCGCCACGTAGGGCGAGCTGGTGGTGATGGCCGAGGAGGCGGCGTTCATCACGATGGTCGGGATCTTGGCCTGCGTGGCGATGGCGCCCACGGCGTAGGCGTTGGGGCTGAAGTCCAGGCCGGTGAGCACGCTCACCTTGTCGCGCACGATCAGTTCCTGCGCGATGCGCTTGGCGGCGTCGGGCGCGGGGCCGGCGGTGTCCTTCTTGATGATCTCGACCGAGCGGCCGCCCACCTTGCCGCCGTGCTCCTTCAGGTAGAGCGCGATGCCGGCATCGAACTGGCGGCCGTAGTCGGCATAGGGGCCGGAGTAGGTCGCGATCAGGCCGATGCGCAGGGGCTCGTCGGCCGCCTGCGCGGCGGTCGTGCCCAGCACGCCGAAGCTCGCCAGCAGCAGGGTCGAGAGGATGGTTCTCTTGGTCATCGTCATTGCCGTCATTTGAAAACGCCTTTCAGGTGGAATGGATGCGCCCCCCTCGGGGCGCCGCTGTCGTGTAACCGGATGTGCAAAGCGGGCGATGATGCCCGAGCTGCCTGTCAGACCTGCGTATCGGGCACGCGCACCGTGAGGCCATCGAAGGCCGCGGTGATGCTGAGCTGGCAGCTCAGGCGCGAGCCGGGCCTGCGCTCGGACGCAACGGCGTCGAGCAGCGCGCTTTCCATGTCGTCGGGCGGCGGCAGCAGGTCGATGAAGGCGTCGTCCACGTAGACGTGGCAGGTGGCGCAGGAGCAGCAGCCGCCGCACTCGGCGTCAATGCCGCGCACGTTGGCGCGAATGGCGGTTTCCATCACGCTGGCGCCGACCTTGGCGTCGACGTCGCGCGTGGTGCCGTCCTTGAGGATGTAGTGGATCGTGGGCATTGTTGTTCTTGGGGCTCGTTCAGAACATGTCGAAGTACTCGCGGTGTTCCCACTCCGAGACTTCGAGGTTGAAGCGGGCGATTTCCGCTTCCTTGATGTGGCAGAGGTAGTCGACGAAGGTCTTGCCCATCTGCGCGTTGAGCATCTCGTCGCGGCGCAGGCAGGCGAGGGCGTCGCCGAGCGAACGCGGCAGTTGTTCCGCCGGCGTTTCGTACGGCGCATCGGCCGAGGGCCCGGGGTCGGTCTTGTGGCGGATGCCGTCCAGTCCCGAGAACAGCTGCGACGCGAGGTAGAGGTACGGATTGGCCGTCGGCTCGCCCACGCGGTTCTCGATGCGCGAGGCACTCTGCCCCATGCCGCCGAGCACACGCAGCATCGCGCCGCGGTTGTCTCTTGCCCAGATCGCGCGGTCGGGCGCGAGCGAGAAGGGGCGGTAGCGCCGGTAGCCGTTGATGGTGGGGCTCGCGAGTGCGGCCGCGCCGCAGGCGTGCGCCTTGAGTCCGCCGAGGTAGTGCATGCCGATCTCGCTGAGCGTCTGGCCCTCGGACTCGGGCATGAACGCATTCACGCCGTCGCTCTTGCGGCGCAGCGACTGGTGCAGGTGCCAGCCGCTGGACATCACGTTCGGGATCTTCGGGCGGCACATGAAGGTGGCATGCAGGCCGTTGCGCTGGCAGATCTGCTTGATGGCGCTGCGCAGCAGCACCATGGTGTCGGCGGGCATCACGCCGCCGGTGGGCCCGAAGGTCAGCTCGAACTGGCTCGGGCCGAACTCGATTTCCAGCGAGCGCAGCGGCAGGCCGAGCGCCAGCAGTTGCGAGCGCAGCAGCTCCATCAGCGTGTCCACGCGGTCGTAGCGCAGCTCGGTCAGGTACTGGTGGCCGTGCGACAGCAGCGACACGCGCGGCGGCTCGCCGGGCTGGCCCGAGTCGGCCAGGCCCATGCGCGCGTCGTCGAGCCTGAAGACGTGGAACTCCACCTCGAGGCCGGCGATGAAGTCCAGCCCCAGCTCGTCGAGCTGGCGCACCGCGCGCTGCAGGATCTGCCGCGTGGCGAAGGGGCAGGGCTTGCCGTCGGCCATGTAGGCGTCGCACATCACCCAGCCGGTGCGCGGCGACCACGGCAGCACCTTGAAGGTGGCGGGGTCGGCCACGATGGTGAAGTCGGCGCCGCCCTGCAGGCCCTCGATGGCGAAGCCGCCGCCCTGGGTGAACACCGGGAACACGGTCTTGTGCGAGGTGTCCTTGGCCAGAAGGGTGGAGGTGAGGTTCACGCCTTCCCAGAGGGCAGAGCGCGCCTCGCTGGCGACCAGCGTCTTGCCGCGCAGGATGCCGTGCTGGTCGGGCCAGGCGAAGCGCACGAGATCGACCTCGCCGCTGTCGATGCGGCGCACCAGTTCCCTGGCCTGCGCGTGCTGGTCGTCGGACCAGAGACCGAAGCGGTCAACGAATTTGTTGCTGCTGATGCTGCTCATGGCGCGGGCTTCAGGCGGCGAGCCGTGCCGAGGCCCAGTCGGACTTCATCCGGCGTGCCCGGTCGGCCTCCTGCCAGTAGACCTCGGTGGCGGCTTCGTCGCTGACGTTGCGGCCGATGCCGTCGATGGAGGGCGGGCCGGTCATCGCGCTGGCCTGTGCGGCGTCGATGAGCATCGGCGCGCTTTCGCCGGCCAGCGTGGCCTCGATGGCCTTCACCAGCAGGCGGCGGTAGGCGACGATGCCCTTGTCGGTGCTGCCCAGGTGCTCGCGCGTGCGGTCCTGGATGGCGCCCTGCGACTCCACCGCCCACTGGTCGTGCACGTTGATGTCGTCGCCCATGCCGGTGTAGGTCTCGGTCAGCTGCTCTTCGATGCTGTAGCCGTAGTTGTTGCGCTTGTTCTTGCGCGAGGTGTAGTCGGGCAGCTCGTAGAGCTTCAGGCGCTGGTCGCGCATCTGCTGCTTGTCGACCGGTCCGGTGAAGCTGGTGAAGACGGCATACCAGTAGCAGTGCGTGTCGTCCACGGGCACGTGCCATTGCGAGATGGTCATCTCGGCGCTCATCGGAATCACGAAGGCCTGCGGGAACACCACGTTGGTCACGCGGACGTGGGTGGTGTCTTCGCTCAGCTTGCGCAGCGCCTTCAGGCGGAAGCCGTAGTCGGTCGGCTCGACGCTGATGTCGGGGCGGTCGTACTCGCGCAGCACCTTGGTGATGGGCATGTCGGAGTCGGCCGAGGCCCCGCGGAACTGCTTGCCGTAGCTGCCGGAGGTGTCCTCGTCCTCGAAGAAGCGGTGCAGGTACGAGGCGTGCGCGGGGTCGATGCCCACTTCGAGCGCCTGCAGCCAGTTGCACTCGAACAGGCCCTTGAACGCGAAGGTGTGGCTGTCGGGCGCGACGAAGCAGTCGAAGTCGGGAAACGCGGGGGGCTCGCCCTCGCCGATGTACGCGAAGATCGTTCCGGCCTTCTCGACCACCGGATAGGCCGACTGCTTGATGCGGCTGCACAGCTTGCTGGTGGCGGGCTCGGCCGGGGTTTCGAGGCAGTTGCCCTTGGCGTCGAACAGCCAGCCGTGGAAAGCGCAGCGCAGGCCGCCGTTCTCGAGCCGGCCGAAGGCGAGGTCGGCGCCGCGGTGCGGGCAGTCGCGGTCGAGCATGCCGAGCTGGCCACTTTCGTCACGGAACAGGACGAAGTCCTGCCCCATGAGCTTCACCGGCTTCACCGGTCGCGGGCCGGCGAGCTCGTCGGCCAGTGCCACCGGCTGCCAGTAGCGGCGCAGCAGCTTGCCGGCGGGAGCGTCGGGTCCGACGCGGGTGATGAAATCGTTCTGCTCGGCGCTGATCATCGTGCGGGCTCCATCTTTGGGGGCTGTGGAAGGGATCTGCAGGCATTGCATGCAACTGTATGCATTGTCTTGGTGATCCCGGATTCCGGTCAAACTTCCATCTGCGGTTTCGCCCCGAAATGGGGCATGAAACGCCAAAAATCAGGGTAAACGCTGAGCGTAACGTCGGTTTTTGACACTTGTTTACATGAAGTGCATGCAACAACCGAGCCAGCGCAAATATGCTGCGTGCAGTGTCGGGCGCGTCTCCTAGAATTCGCCGATGGACTCCCAACAATCCCGCGTCCTCGTGCAGTTGCGCGACATGATCCTCAAGGGCGAATTCGTGCCCGGAGAGCGGCTGGCCGAGATCCCGCTGGCCGAGAAGCTCGAGGCATCGCGCACGCCGGTGCGGCTGGCGCTGGCCAGCCTGGAGCACGAAGGGCTGATCGAGCAGTCGCCTTCCGGCGGCTACCAGATGCGCCGCTTCACATCGCAGGAAGTGGCCGACGCCATCCGCGTGCGCGGCGTGATCGAAGGCTTTGCCGCCCGCCTGCTGGCCGAGGACGGCGCGCCGCGCCAGCTGCTGCGCGACCTCAAGGATTGCCTGGACGCCGGCGACCGCGCGGTCAACAAGCCCAGCATGGACCTGGACGACTACGCGGCCTACGTCGAAATGAACGACCGCTTCCACAAGCTGATCCTCGAAGGCTGCGGCAACCTCGCGCTCAAGCGGGTGATGGACATGCTCGGCGGCCAGCCTTTCGCCGCGCCCAGCGCGATGCTGCCCATGCAGTCGTCGATGGAAGAGGGCCAGCAGTGGATGCGCCAGGCGCACCGCACGCACCACGCGATGGTGCAGGCCATCGAGCGCGGACAGGGCTCGCGCGCCCAGGCGCTGGGCGAGGAGCACGTCGAAATTGCGCGCATGAATCTCGACTACGCGCTGGAACGGCCCGAGCTGGCGGCCGAGCTGATGCCGGGGATCCGGCTTGTCTCCAAGGGGCGCAACGCTTGAGCGTACTGTCCAGTCTGTAAAAGACTGGCTGGTATTTCGGCGGGCATGTCGTCTGATTGGCGACGCACAAGACTAGAATTTCCGGCATGAATGCCGTTTCCCCCGCCAAGACCTCGTTCAAGGAACAGATGCTCCAGGCCCGCGAGGAGGCCATCGTGCAGACCGCGAACCGGTTGCTGGCCGAAAAGGGGTTCGAATCGATGACGGTCGACGAGGTGGCTGCCGCGGTCGGCATCGCCAAGGCCAGTCTCTACAAGCACTTTCCCAGCAAGGAAGACCTTGCCGCCGCGGCCATGGTGCGCATCATGCAGCGCACCATGGAGTTCCTTGCCTCGGTACCGCCGGAGGACAAGCCGATCGCCAAGCTGCGCGCCGTGGTGCGTTGGTCGATGCAGGTGCAGCTGGCCGGCGAGATGCCGTCGCTGCCGCACCAGAACTCGACCCTGCGCGCCGCGCTGATGAACAACCGCGCCTACCTCGACCGCCTGGTGACCATCAGCGACCAGCTCGGCGGCTGGATCCAGGCCGCGCAGGCCGACGGTTCGCTGAACCCGAAGCTGCCGGCCCTCGCCGTGCTCTACACGCTGTTCGCGCGGGCCTGCGATCCGGTGCTGGGCTTCCTCAAGGCCGGCGGGCTGCAGACCGACGAGCAGATCGTCGAACTGGTGCTCGCCACCTGCTTCGAGGGCCTGGCCTCGCGCTGAAGGCTCGGCTCGGCTGCTCAGCTGCTCAGCTGCTGAGCACTCGGCGCGGCGTCACCGCGGCCTCGACGGCCCAGCCGACCGCCAGCAAGCGGTGGTCCGTGTTGCCGATGCCGGCGATCATCAGCCCGACCGGCGCGCTGCCCGCCTCGTGGCAAGGCACGGAAAGCGCGCAGCCGTCGAACAGGTTCACCACCGACGGGTTGCGCAGCATGCGGCCGTTGATGCGGTAGTAGGTGTCGTCGTCCTTCAGCACCTCGGCAATGGTCGGCGCGGTGTCGGGCGTGGTCGGCATCAGCATCGCGTCGTAGCCGGCGGCCGCGGTGTTGATCGAGCGGATGAACTGGCGCCGCAGCGCCTGCAGCTGCAGATAGTCGGGCGCGGTGATGGTCTCGCCGGTCCTGATGCGGGCCAGCACGCGCGGGTCGTACTTGGCGGCGCCGGTCTTGATGAATTCGCGGTGCCAGGTGAAGGCCTCGGCGGCGGTGATCATGCCGCGCGGGTTGATGGTGGGCGCCTTCGCGAACTCGGCCATCGGCAGTTCGGTGACCGTGGCCCCGGCGGCGGAAAGCTTCGACAGCGCCGCCGCGAATGCAGCGGCCACGGCCGGCGACAGCTCATCCTGGAAGAAGGTTTTGGGCACCGCGAAGCGCAGGCCGCGCAGCGGCGGCACGCGGATCGGGCGAGGCAGTTCGCCAGCCATCACGGCGTCGAGCAGGGCGCAGTCTTCCACCGTCCAGGCGATCGGCCCGGCGGAATCGAAGGAGGTCGACAGCGGCAGCACGCCGTCGAGCGGAATGCGCCGCTGCGTCGGCTTGAAGCCCACGAGCCCGTTGAGCGCCGAGGGAATGCGCAGCGAGCCGCCGGTGTCGGTGCCGATGGCCCCGGCCGCCATGCCGTCGGCCACCGAGATGGCGCCACCCGATGTCGATCCGCCCGGGATGCGGCCGACGGCACGGTCGTAGACATTCTTCGGCGTGCCGTAGTGCGGGTTGATGCCCAGGCCCGTGTAGGCGAACTCGACCGTGTTGGTGCGTCCGATGATGATCGCGCCGGCACGCCGCAGCCGCTCGACCACGATGGCGTCGCGCGCTGCCGGCGGCTGGCCGGCCAGCACGGTCGAGCCGCCGAGCGTGGTGACGCCGGCTTCGTCGAACAGGTCCTTGAGCGATATGGGGATGCCTGAGATGTGAGAGGCGGCGGGGCGGCCAGCCTTGCGGTCGGCGTCGAGCCGGGCTGCGGCGGCACGGGCCGAATCGGCGTGTACGCGGATGAAGGCGCGCGCGCCTTCGCCGGCGGGGTTCTGGATGGCCGCGAGCGCCTCTTCCACCAGTTGACTGCTGCTGATCGAACCGGCTGCGAGGCGGCGCGACAGCTCGGCCATCGACGACTGGCCCATCGCCTTGCCGCCCGTCTCGGGCGCCTGGGCCGATGCCTTGGGCCAGAAGGAGAGCATGCCGGTGGCGGCTGCGAGGCCGGCCGACTGCTGAAGGAAAGTCCGACGTTGTTGTTGCTGTTGCGTCATGGCGCTCTCCTCCGGGTGGATGGGTGGGCCTCTGGCAGTCTACACAGCGGGTGCGGCCAGTGCGTTGCCGGCCGTTACAGCGCGCGCGGGCTGCCGCGCGCCTTTTCATCAGTGGATGTCGATCAGCAGGTGGGGCTTGAAGCCTTCCTGCTCGCCGTTGCGCGCGTAGCCCAGCGGATTGGCCACGACGCGGCAGCCGTTCTTCATGTAATCGGACGGGCAGTGCAGGTGGCCGTGCAGCCACAGCCTGGTGTGGGGGAGCAGTTCGTCGAGCGCATTGCAGAAACCGGGGGTGCCGGGAGTCAGCCCGTAGCGCGGATCGCCGCTGTCGAGGCTGGGTGCGAAATGCGTGATGGCGACCGTGGTGCCGTCGAAAGGCTCGGCCAGTGCCTGTTCGAGCCAGGCCTGGCATGCGAGCGCCTGCTCCCGCAGCTGGCCGGCGAGGAACAACTGGCCGTTACGCATGGTGGCTGCTTTTTCAAGGTAGAAATCGGCCGCGCGCATTGCCTTGCCCCGTTTCTTGAGTGCTTCGGCGAGGCTGTCGGCAGGGGTGGCCAGTGCGTCGAAGTCGGCCCAGAGCGTGGTGCCGACGAAGCGGATGCCGTCGATGACGCGGGTTTCGCGCTCGAGCCAGAGGATGTCGAGCTCTTCGCACAGGGTGCGCAGGCGTTCGTGGGTTTCGTCGAAGTCGGCGTTGTCGTACTCGTGGTTGCCTGGCACGTAGATGACGGGCGTCGGCCAGCCGTTGCGGGGAGAGAATCGGCCCAGGCCGAAGTCGGTGTCGGTCAGGCGGGAGCCTTGCTGGTAGGAGCCGATGTCGCCCGCCAGGATCAGCATGTCGGCGCCCGGAACGGGCGCGGCATGGAAGCGGGGATGGGATTCCAGGTGAAGGTCGGACAACAGTTGCAACTTCATCGTCGAACCAGTCTAGGGGAATTGACCCATGCATGAAGTGCATAAGGTCTGGGTTGAAAACCTAGGGATAACCCTTATTCTTGGTACATCAACCACTCAGAGCACGGCCACAAGCCGCGCAACACCATGTTCAGCCTCATCGCCCAAGTGGCACGTTTCTTTCGCTCCTCGACCGTCAACGCCCCGGCCAGCCACGCCGCAGCACTGATGGAAAGCGCCGACATTCGCGCCGGTCGCGGAGCCCACCACGCGCAGGAACTGCGCGCCGCCGCCTCGGCCTGGCTCAGCGTCGTCCGCTGAGCGGTCGACGGGCTGGCAGGTCAGTCGGGCACCCTTTGCCCGAGGACCGATCCGGCGAAAGCCGCTGCTGCCGAGCGCAACAGCGCCGTGCGCAGCCACTCGTGCGAATGCCCGTGCTGGGCGCGCCGGTGCCAGATGGCATCCACGTGCACCGGCGGCTGGTCGAAGGGTAGGTCGCGCAGTACCAGTTGGTCGTCGATGCCGGTGACAGTCACGAAGTGACGCGGCAGCACGGTCAGCAAGTCTGAATTGGCCACCACTCGGCCTGCGGTGAAGAACTGGTTCACCGTCACCACGATGCGCCGCTCGCGCCCCATGGCGCCCAGCGTCTGGTCGATGAAGCCGTAAGGCCGCCCAGAAAAACTCACCAGAAGGTGCCGCGCCGCGCAATAGTCGTCGAGTGTGAGGGGCGCATCCGCCAGCGGATGGCCCCGGCGCATCACGCATACATATTGGCCCAGGTAGAGCCGCTGGGTCTCGAACGCAACCCCGACGCCTGATTGGCCACGCGCCGCGAGGCTGGCGATCACGGCCGGAAAGTAGCCGACGGCCATGTCGACTTCTTCGAGCTCGAGCATGCGGCGCGGGTCGCGCGTGGTCAGCGGCAGCACGCGCAGCGAGATGGCGGGCGCTTCTTTCTCGGCGATCTGCACGAGGCCCGGGATGAGCTCGGCCGCTGTTGCGTCGGCCATGGCAAGCAGGAAGGTTGTGTCGGCCGTGGCGGCATCGAACTCGCCGGGCGCCAGCGTGTGCTGAAGCTGGCGCAGCGCGTCGCGCACCGTCGGCCAGAGGGCCAGGGCCCGTGGCGTGGGCTCGACGCCGGCGCCGGAGCGGCGCACCAGTTCGTCCCCCAGCACATCGCGCAGGCGCCGCAACGCGTTGCTCACCGCGGGCTGGGTGATCGACAGATTGCGGGCAGCGCGCGTGAGGTTGCGCTCTGCCATCACCTCGTCGAAGACGCGAAGCAGGTTGAGGTCGAGCGTGCGAAAGTTGACGTCCATCAGTCTTGTGAATGATAAACATCAGAAAGATAAAGTGGAATCGTACTAGGGTAAGCCCTAATATTGGCGCATAGGCCTTGTTCGCCACCACTGATTACCAACGTCCCAGGAGGACATCATGACCAGCTTTGTTCACGTTGACCAACCCACCGTCCACCCCGGCGTGCGTCGCGCCGAAGTTCTTTTCGGCCAGATCCAGGCCGCACGCGCCGGTGCCAACGGCGCCCGTCCGCTCATCGCGCTGCTGATCGTCGCTGTCGCCGCAGCAGTGCTGGTGGTGACCGATGCGCTTGTTTCCAACTGGAGCGAAGGCGGGCTGCTCGCAGTCTGGGCTGTGCTCTGCGTTGCTGCAATCGCATTGTTCGCCCTGTTTGCCGGTTCGGTCGGCAAGAGCGGCGTCGCCGGTCTCTGGCGCGCAGCCTCGCAACGCCGTGCCGCAGCTCGTGCGGATGCTCGCTTCCTGGAAACTGCCAAGAACGACCCGCGCGTGATGCAGGAACTGCAAGCCGCTGTGTGGCGCCAGCAATCCGAAGGCACTGTGCCTGCCGCTGAAGCCGCCAAGATCGACGCGCTGGCCCGTATGAGCCAGCGCTCGCAGGAAGTGCGCATGCCCACGCTGTATGAAGCGATGCGCCGTACGAACAACTCGCGTTACTACTAAGCTCGCGTAGCTTCGATCTGAGAAAGCCGCCTCCGGGCGGCTTTCTCATTTCTATATATATG
>NZ_JBXASW010000088.1:0-19546 GCF_058809745.1 Variovorax sp. MPBD4-3 | reverse complement strand
GTGCCTTGCGCAGCGAAATAAAGGAGGAGGCCGCAGGCCGGGGGACATTCGCGGAGCAAGGTACCCCGTCGGCGTGATCGCTCCCCGAACAACGATGCGAAACAAGGACAGCAAGGTACATCAAGCCCACCCGAACCCCAGTCGCAGAAGCATCAGCGTACCCGTGCCGACAAGGATCGTCCCGGTCACGTCGTTTCGCCGAACGAGGTAGTAGGTCAATGCGGCGGCCACTGCAAAGAGCCGCGCATCGTGCCAGTCGGCCAGCATGCGGCCGTTGCTCAGGAACACGTCGGGCACCACCATCGCCAGCAGCGCCGCCACCGGCGCATGGCGCAGCCCGCGCCACAGCCAGCCCGGCAACTTCGGCTCGCTGTCGGGCAGCAGGAAGAAGCTGCGCGTGAGCACCGTCACCCCCACCAGCGCGCCCACGGCCAGCCACACGTACACGTCGTGACCCAGGTGCATCAGCGCGTACCCCAACGGCGGTCGGCCCAGGTGCCGGCCGCGAAAGCCGTGGCGATGGCCGCCACCACATTGAGGCCCATCGGCCATGAGGCCGTGGCCAGCGCCACCATGCCGGCCGCCAGCGCGGAGCAGCGCACCGCGCGGTCGGTGAGCATCGGCAGCGCGAGGGCCAGCAGCGCCAGCACGCCGATGAAGCGCAGGCCCCATGCGGCGGGAATGGCGTCGGCCAGGAAGATGCCCGCGAGTGACGCCACATGCCACGCCGCCCAGTTGGTCAGCGCGAGGCCGAGGAAGTAGCCCTGCTGGCGCGTCGTCGTGCGCCCGGAAGGCGGAGGCTGCGGGTGGCGCTGCACGAACTGGGCATACACCGGGTCGCCCGCAAGGTACGACAGCAGCACGCGCTGCATCCTGCGGTGGCCGCCGAAGTAGCGGCGCCAGTTCACGCTGAACACCACGAAGCGCAGGTTGAGCACGCACGCGGTCGCCACGATCACCCACAACGGCGCCCCCGCCGCGATGAGCGGCAGGCAGGCCAGCTGCGACGCGCTCGCGAACACCAGCAGCGACATGGCCAGGATCACGCCCAGCCCGACGCCGCTCTTGGCCATGGCCACGCCCGCCACCAGCCCCATCGCCATGGTGCCGAGCGCTGCACCCGCGATGTCGCGCCGCCCTTCGGCGAAGGCGCCGCGCCAGACGGGATCGGCCATCGATGCGCGCCAGGCGCTCCAACGGCTCACCGTGCGCTCGCGAGTTCCGCACGCGGCGCGGCCGCCAGCAGCCGCCGCGTGTAGTCGTTGGCCGGCGCGCCGAACACCTGCCCCGTGGGGCCCTGCTCCACGATGCAGCCCTGGCTCATCACGATCACGCGGTCGCACAGTTGCGCCGCCACGCGCAGGTCGTGCGTGATGAACAGAATGCCCAGCCCCAGGTCGCGCTGGATCTCGCGCAGCAAATCAAGGATCTGCGCCTGCACCGACACGTCGAGCGCCGACACGGCCTCGTCGGCCACCAGCACCTGCGGCTGGCAGGCAATGGCGCGCGCAATGGCCAGGCGCTGGCGCTGGCCGCCGGAGAACTGGTGCGGATAGCGGTCGAGCGCGGTGCGCGGCAGCTGGATGCGGTCCATCAGCTCCTCGGCGGTCTGGCGCGCATGCAGCTTGCTCAGGCCGAAGTTCATGGCGCCCTCCACCATCGACGAGCCCACCGTGCGGCGCGGGTTGAGCGAGCGGTTCGGGTCCTGGAACACCACCTGCACCCGCGAGCGCAGCGGCCGCAGCCGGCCTTCGGGCAGGTCGCGCACTTCGGCGTCGCCCCAGAGAATGCTGCCCGCGCTGGGCGAAATCAGCCGGATCATGCAGCGCGCGAACGTCGACTTGCCCGAGCCCGACTCGCCCACCACGCCGACCGTCTCGCCGCGATGCACGGCCACGCTGGCGTCCTGCAACGCGGTGTTGTGCTTCGCGCGGCCGAGCCAGTCGCGCCGCGTGTAGATCTTGCCGACGCCCTGCCCCGCCAGCAGCGGCTTGCCACCGGGGAGTTCGCGCGCGGGCGGCGGGGTCATGCCGGGCACCGCGTCCAGCAGCATGCGGGTGTAGGCCTCGCGCGGGTTGCGCAGCACCTGTTCGCACGGGCCCTGCTCCACCAGCGCGCCACGGTGCATCACCATCACGTCGTCGGCAATCTCGGCGACCACGCCCATGTCGTGCGTGATGAAGAGCACGGCGCTGCCCTGCTCGGCCTGCAGCTCGGCGATGAGCTTGAGGATCTCGGCCTGCGTGGTCACGTCCAGCGCGGTGGTCGGCTCGTCGCAGATCAGCAGGCGCGGCTTCAGGATGATGGCCATCGCGATCACGATGCGCTGCCGCTGCCCGCCCGAGAGCTGGTGCGGGTAGCTGCCGTGGATGCGCGCCGGGTCGGGCAGCCGCACGCGCTCGAAGATCGAGAGGATGTGCGCCTTGCGCTCGGCCGCGCCCCACGCGGTGTGCGTGCGCAGCAGCTCGTCGACCTGCTCGCCGCAGGTGAGCACCGGGTTCAGCGCGGTCATCGGCTCCTGGAACACCATGCCCATGCCGGTGCCGCGCAACTGGCGCAGCCGCTTGTCGGATGTGAAGCGGCCGTTGTCGACCAGCTTCTCGCCCGAAAGGACCACGTCGCCGCCCGCGAGCACCAGGCCCTTGGCCAGCAGCCCCATCACGGTGGTGGCCAGCACCGACTTGCCCGAGCCGGACTCGCCCACGATGCACAGCGTGCGCCCTGCCTCGATGCGCAGGTCGAGCCGCTCGATGGCATGCGGCCGGTCGGCATCGGAGGGCAGCGCGACCCTCAGGCCGCGCACTTCGAGGATGGCGGCGCTTCGATTGGAATCAGTCATTGGATCGGCGCCTCACACGCGCTTGGAAAACTTGGGATCGAGCACGTCGCGCAGGCCGTCGCCCAGCATGTTGATGGCCAGCACCGTGGGCACCAGGAACAACGCGGGGAACAGCACGTTGCCCGGGCTCTGCGAAAACTGCACACGGCCCTCGGCCATGATGTTTCCCCAGGTCGGTACGTCCGACGGCAGGCCCAGGCCGAGGAAGCTCAGGATGGCTTCGGTCAGCACGGCCGAAGCCGCGATGAAGGTGCCCTGCACGATCAGCGGCGCCAGCGCGTTCGGCAGGATGTCGCGCCACAGGATGGTCGCGTCGGCCGTGGCCAGCGCACGCGCGGCCTCCACGAAGGGCTCGTCGCGCAGGCTCATCACCAGCGCCCGCACCAGCCGGGTCACGCGCGGCACCTCGGGCACGGCAATGGCCAGGATCACCGTCGGCAGGCTGGCGCCCAGCACCGCCACCAGCGTGATGGCGAGCAGCACGGCGGGAATGGCCATCACGCCGTCCATCACGCGCATCAGCACCGCATCGACGGCGCGGAAGTAGCCGGCCAGCATGCCCAGCAGGCAGCCGAAGGCAATCGCGACGAAGGCGGTGAACAGGCCCACCGTCATCGAGATGCGGGTGCCGTAGAGCACGCGGCTCCACACGTCGCGCCCCACGCTGTCGCTGCCCATCCAGAAGGTGTGGGCGAATTGCGTGCCGTCGGGCATGGTCACCTGCCCCGCGGTCCCCGCGCCTACCGAAATGAAGCTCGGGTCCATGGCGGAAGGATCGAAGGTACCTAGCCAGGGCGCGAACACGCCCAGCAGCGCCAGCACGGCCAGCACGACGACGCCGCCGCGCACGGCGGTGTTGCGCCAGAGTCTTTTCAGGGTGCTCATGTCAGTCAGTCACTCAATCAGTAGCGGATGCGCGGATCGATGAAGAGATAGCTCAGGTCCACCAGCAGGTTGACGGCCACGTACACCACTGCGAAGAACAGCACCACGCCCTGCAGCACCGGAAAGTCGCGGTTGAGCACCGCGTCGACCGTGAGCTGGCCCAGGCCCGGAATCGCGAACACGGTTTCGGTGACCACCACGCCGCCCAGCAAGAGCGCCGCGCTCACGCCGATCACCGTGACCACCGGCACCGCCGCATTGCGCAGCGCGTGGTGCTTGAGCACTTCCAGCTCGGTGATGCCCTTGGCGCGCGCGGTGCGTATGTAGTCTTCGGTCAGCGCCTCGCTCACCGCCGCCCGCGTGACGCGCGACAGCAGCGCCACGTAGGTGATGGCCAGCGTGAGGCACGGCAGCACCAGCTGGTTCAGCCACGGCCCCACGCCGTCGGCGATGCGCCGGTAGCCCTGCACCGGAAACCACTGCAGCTTCATCGCCAGCAGGTAGATCAGCACATAGCCGACCACGAACACCGGCACCGAGAAGCCGGCCACCGAGAACGCCATGACGGCCTTGTCGAGCCAGCCGCCCATGCGCCATGCGGCCAGCGTGCCCAGCGGCAGCGCGATGGCCACCGCCAGCAGCAGCGTGCCGCCGGCCAGCGAGAGCGTGGGCTCCATGCGCTGGCCGATGAGCTCGGTCACCGGCTTGTTCAGGAAGAACGAGAAGCCCAGGTCGCCGTGCAGCACGCCGTTGCACCAGATCGCGAACTGCTCCCACAGCGGGCGGGTCAGGCCCAGCTGCACGCGGATGCGGTCCAGGTCTTCGTTGGTGGCGCTGTTGCCGCCGATCACGGCCGCCGGGTCGCCGGGGGTGAGGCGCACGATCATGAAGATCGCGAGCGCCACCACCAGCAGCACCGGCAGCGTGGCGAGCAGGCGCTTGCCGAGGAACGTGAGCATGGGCTTATTGCTTCTTGATGTTCCAGTACACCTGCGCGCCGGCCGGCACCAGGCCGCTCACGTTCTTGCGCACCGCGGCGGGCTGGTTGTACTGGCCGACAGGCACGTGCGTGGCGGTCTCGAAGGCGCGCAGCTGCGCGGCCTGCGCCAGCTTCTTCTTGTCGGCGTCGGTTTTGGCCTGGGCGAACTGCACCTTGATCTCTTCGAGCTTGGGGTCGTTCTGCCAGCCGAACCAGCCCTTGTCGCCGCTGGCGTTCATCATGGCCATGGTGATCGGGTTGAGGATGTCCGAGGCGGTCCACGAGGTCATGAACGCGCTCCAGCCGCCGGCCGAGGGGGCATCCTTCTTGGCGCGACGTGCCACCAGGGTGGACCAGTCCATCGACTGCATGTCGACCTTGAAGCCGCCCTGCTCCAGCTGCTGCTTGGCCACCAGCGGCAGCTTGCCGATGGTCGGGTTGTCGGTCGGGCGCATCAGCACCACGGGCTCGCCCTTGTAGCCGGCCTCCTCGAGCAGGGCCTTGGCCTTCTGCGGGTTGGCCACGCCGGTGTAGTCGCCGGTCTGCTCCGATTCGAACAGCGTGCCGCACGGGAACATGCTCTTGCAGTAGCGCGTGAGGCCCGGCGTGCCCACCTGCGTGCGCAGGAAGGCTTCCTGCCCCAGCGCCAGCAGTGCGGCGCGGCGCACCTTCTCGTTGTTGAACGGCGGCTGCAGGAAGTTGAAGCGCAGGATGAACTGGTTGCCCGCGGGCTGCGCGTCGATCAGCTTGATGTCGGGGTTGGTGCGCAGCGTGGCGTATTGCTCGAAGGCGGGCTGCTCGAGGATGTCGGCCTCGCCGTTGAGCAGCGCATTCATCTGCGTCTGCGCGTCGCGGATGATGAGCCACTCCACGCGGTCCACGTACACGTTCTTGCCGCCGGCCGTGCCCGAGGGCGCCTCGGCGCGCGGCTTGTAGCGCATGTTCTTGGTGAACACCACGCGCTCGCCGGGGCGGAACTCGTCGGCCTTGAAGACGTAGGGCCCGGAGCCGATCGACTCCTTGATCTGCGTGTCGCCCGAGGTGTCGGCAATGCGCTTGGGCATGATGAACGGCACGTTCGACGAGGGCTTGCCCAGCGCTTCGAGCACCAGGCCGAAGGGCTCCTTCAGCACGATGGAGAAGGTCTTGGCATCGGGCGTCTCGTAGCGCTCCGTCACCTTGGCGAGCTGCGCGCCGAAGGTGTCGCGGCTCGCCCAGCGCTTGATGGAAGCGACCACGTCCTCGCTGGTGACGGGCTTGCCGTCGTGGAACTCCAGGCCGTCGCGCAGCGTGAAGGTCCAGGTCTTGTTGTCGGGCGACACCTTCCACTTGTCGACCATCTGCGGCTTGATGTGGCCTTCGAGGTCGGTGGCGAAGAGCGTGTCGTACACCATGTAGCCGAAGTTGCGCGTCACGTAGGCGGTGGTCCAGATCGGGTCGAGCACGGTGATGTTGCTGCTCGGAATGATCTTGAGCGTGGTGGTCTGCGCCACGGCGGGAACGACGGCCGCGCCGGCCAGGAGCACGGCTGCGCCCCATCGGGCAAGGCGGCGCGACAACACGGCGCGCGAAGGCGAAAAGAGCTGCGGTTGCATGTGATTTCCTGAAGACGGCAAGGGCTCCATTGAGTCATCTGACAGGACAAATGCATATATACAGTTTGAATCGTCTGTAGTAGAACAGTCGCTCGCCTGCCCCGTGTTTGTCCCCGTGTTGGGGTTTTTCGTGCACACGAAGCGTGCACGCCTTGCCGTGATCACTGTCAATCCTTCGCTGCCCGCGCCCCTGGTTCGCCAGCTCTACGACGCCCTGCTGGCGCAGATCGCCTCCAGCGCCATGAAGCCCGGCGACAAGCTGCCTTCGGTGCGCGCGCTCGCCACCGACTGCGGCGTGAGCACCATGACCGTCACCAACGCCTACCAGCGGCTGGTGGCCGAGGGCCATGTCGAGGCGCGGCGCGCCAGCGGCTACTACGTGGCCGAGGCCGAGCGTTCGGCCACGCGGCGCAAGCCCTTCCTGGGGCGCACCTCGGTCGACTCTCTGTGGCTGCTGAAGCACGTGTACGAAGACGACCGCACGCTGCTGAACGCGGGCTGCGGCTGGATACCGCCCGAGATGCTGCATATGGACGGCGTGCGCCGCGCGCTGGCCGCGCTGTCGCGCAAGCCGGGCACCGGCATCGCGAGCTACGGCACGCCCTACGGCTACCTGCCGCTGCGCCAGCAGATCCAGACGCTGCTCGCGCAGCAGGGCATCGAGACCGCGCCGCACCAGATCGTGCTGACGCACGGCGCCTCGCAGGCGCTGAACCTGGTGGCGCGCTGCCTGCTGCAGCCGCGCGACGTGGTGCTGGTCGACGAGCCCGGCTCCACCAACCTGTACGCGATGCTGCGCTCGCTGGACCTGAAGCTGGTGGGCGTGGAGCGCACCGTGAACGGCCCCGACCTCGCGGCGCTGCAGGCGCTGGCGCAGCGCCACGGCGCCAAGGCCTTCTTCACGTCCGGCAACCTGCACAACCCCACGGGCAGCCAGTGCACGCCGGCCGTGGCGTACCAGATGCTGCGGCTGGCGGAGCAGCTCGACTTCCACATCGTCGACAACGACGTGATGGCCGGCCTGGAGCCGCCGGGCGCGGCCACCCCGCTCGCGAGCCTCGACCGGCTGCGCCGCGTGATCCATGTCGGCAGCTTCTCCAAGACGGTATCGCCGGCCCTGCGCGTGGGCTTCGTCGCCTGCAGCGAGGAGTTCGCCGAGAAGATGATCCTGCAGAAGATGGTCAACAGCCTCACCACCTCGGAGCTCACCGAGCGGCTGCTGCACGGCGTGCTGGTGGAGGGCCGGTACCGCGCCCACGTGGCGAAGCTGGCCGAACAGCTGCAGGCGGCGCAGCGCACCGTGTGCGACCGGCTGGAGGCGGCCGGCATGCAGCTGTTCACGCGGCCGGCGGGCGGGCCGTTTCTGTGGGCACGCTTCGAGCGCGACGATGTCGACATGCGCGCGCTGGCGCAACGCGCGATTGCCGAGAGCTTTCTGCTGGCGCCGGGCGACCTCTTTCGCACCGATCTGCGGCCCACGCCGTGGCTGCGCTTCAACGTGGGCTACGCCGACGACCCGAAGCTGTACCGCTTCCTGGCGCAAGAAGCGAAAAGGCTGCGCTCCAAGGCCAAGGCGGGCCCGGCCTGAGGCAGACGCGGCAAACCCGGAAAAGGGGTTGCCCTGCCTAGAATCGCGCGGGTCATGAAGAAGCCCGAATCCGAATTCCCCTCCACGCCCGCGCTGGCCGACGCACTGATCGTCGATCCCTTCTATCTCGCGATCTCCGTCGATTTCGAGCACGACATGGCCGCCCGCAAGGCGGTGCTGGCCTCCTACTTCGGCTACTCGCTGGGCGAGGCTGAGCGAACCGGGCGCTGCCTGGCGACGGAAGACGGCCGGCTCGGCGCGGCCGCCTGGCTGCTGCCGCGCGCGGAGTCGGTGGACGCGGTCGAATCGGCGGCGAAGAACGAATTCCTCCTGGCCACGCTGGGCACGCGAGGCCACCGCAACTACCACCGCATCGTCGAATTCATGGCCGCGCGTGCGCCGGCCGTGGTGCCGGAAGGCGCCTGGTATCTGTCGATCCTGGGCGTCTCTCCCGCCGCGCAGGGGCGCGGACTGGGCGCCCGGCTGCTGGCGCCGACGCTGGCCGAAGCCGACGCGGCGGGCGTGCCCTGCTTCCTGGAAACCTTCACGCCGCGCAGCGTGGCGTTCTATGAGCGGCTGGGCTTTCGCACGGCGGCGCGGCACCTGGAGCCGGTCACGAGCTCGCCGTACGCGATCATGTGCCGCCTGCCCGGGACATACTTGGCGCCCAGCACGGAAAATGGCTGACCCGTTCCAACCCTCGCGCCGCGCCGGCCGAAGAGCCCTCGAATGTCCCGAGCCCCTGTCGAAGACGCAGAACCTGTCTCGCTGAGCCCCGCCCTCGTCGTCGAGGACGACCCGGCCATGCAGGAGCGCCTGCGCCACGTGCTGTCCACGCTCGGCTGCGACGGGAACCGCATTGCGGTGGCCGACAGCGTCGCGGGGGCGCGGCAACTGCTCGGCGAACATGAGTACGGCGTGGTGCTGGTGGACATCGGCCTGCCCGACGGCAGCGGCGTGGAGCTGATCGGCTGGCTGCGGGCGCACCACCCGCGCGTGCCGGCGGTGGTGATCTCGGCCTGGCGCACCGAGGAAATCATTTTTGCGGCTCTGCGCGCGGGCGCCATTGGCTACCTGCTGAAGGAGCGCGACGACGTCGAGCTGGGCATTGCCCTGCGCAGCATCCAGCAGGGCGGCGCGCCCATCGACCCGAGCATCGCGCGCCACATCCTCGGCTGGCTCGCGACGCAGCAGCCACCGGCCGACGCACAGGCCAGCGCCCCCGGCGAAGCGGCGCCGGCCGCGCTGACGCGCCGCGAGCACAAGATCCTCGAGCTCGTGTCGCAGGGCCTGAGCAACCGCGACATGGCAGAGTCGCTGTCGATCTCCAGACTGACCGTGGAATGCCACACCAAGAACATCTACCGCAAGCTGGCCGTCAACTCGCGCACCGAAGCCGTCTTCCAGGCGCGGCGGCATGGCTTGCTGCGCTGACGGGCGCGCTGCTCCTCTTCCTTCTTGCAGCACCCGCGGCCTTTGCCCAGGCCGGCGCGGAGGCCCCCGCGCTGCGCGTGGAGGCCGTGCGCGGCAACGGCTGGAACGACACGGCCCCGCCCGCCGAGGGCTGGACGCCCGTCACCCTGCCCGACAGCTGGGCCGCGCGCTGGCCGGGCTTCGACGGCGTGGTCTGGTACAGGCTGACCTGGGACCAGCCCGCGCAGGTGCACGAAGCCGGCCTGCTGCTGCACTACCTGAACATGGCCGGCGAGGTGTCGCTCAACGGCACGCCGATTTCGCGCGACGACAGCCTGGTCGAGCCGCTCACGCGCGCCTGGAACACACCGCGCTACTGGCTGCTGGCACCGCCGCTGCTTCGGCCCGGCACCAACACGCTGCTGGTGCGGGTGTCGGGCCTGTTCGCCTACCAGGCGGGGCTGGGGCCTGTGAGCCTGGGCACGCCGGCCGCGATGCAGGCGGATTTCGAGCGCGAGCGCCTGATCCGCCGCGACCTGCAGGTGCTGGGCCTGGCGGTGAGCGCGGCGGCCTCGGCCTTCTTCGCCGCGCTGTGGCTGCTGCGCCGGCGCGAGACGGCCTACGGCTGGTTCGCGCTGATGTCGGTGCTGTGGCTGCTGTTCGGCTACAACCAGATCGCGACCAGCCCCTGGCCCTTTGCCAGCAACCACGGCTGGCAGGCGCTGAACGTTTCCTTGCTGCTGGTGTTCGGCGTGTCTTACGTGGTCTTCGCGCTGCGCTTCTGCGGGCGGCGCATGCCTCGCCTGGAGGGCGCGGCGCTGCTGCTGGCGATGGCCGGCGTGCTCGACCTGTGGCTGGCGCCCGGTGCCGACCTGATCGCGCACCGCGCCGTCTGGACCCTGGTGGGCGGGCTCACGGTCATGGCCGTGAACGGCACCGCCATCGTGCATGCCCTGCGCCACCGCGACAGCCCGATGCGCCCGCTCGCCCCGTTCATGGCGGTGTCGGCGCTCACCGATGCGCACGACCTGCTGGTGTTCACGCAGATCATCGACAGCAACACCTACTACGCGACGATGTCCTCGTACATCCTGCTGCTGGGCATGGCGCTGACGCTGGCCGCGCAGTTCGTGAAGAGCCTCGAGCGCATCGAGAACTTCAACACCGAACTCATCGAGGAAGTGAACGCCGCCAAGGCCGAGCTGGCCGCCACGCTGGCGCAGCAGCATGCGCTGGAGCTGACGCATGCGCGCATCGGCGAGCGGGTGAACCTGGTGAGCGACCTGCACGACGGCCTCGGCGGCATGCTGGTGGGCAGCATCGCCAAGCTGGAGCGCACGCCCGGGGACCTCGGCGCGCCCGAGCTGCTCGCCATGCTCAAGCATCTGCGCGACGACCTGCGGCTGATCATCGACGCCACCGGCCGCGACGACGGCGCCCGCGCGCTGGGCGAGCTGCTGGCGCCGATGCGCTACCGCAGCGCGCAGCTGCTGGAGGCCAACGGCATCGACTGCCGCTGGAGCGTGTTGAACATCGAGACGCTCGAGCTGCCCGCGTCACAGAGCCTCGACCTGATGCGCTTCCTGCAGGAGGCGTTGACCAACGTGCTCAAGCACAGCGGCAGCCGGCGCGTGGACGTGAGCGTGGCGCGCGCCGGTGCGGAGCTTCGGCTCAGCGTGCGCGACGACGGCCGGGGCTTTGCCGTGGAGAACATCGAGAAGGCCGCCGGTGCTGGCCTGCGCAGCCTGCATGCCCGCGCGCGGCGGCTCGGGGCGCAGCTGCAGCTGCAGTCACGGCCCGGTGAAACGCAGGTGCTGCTGCGCATGCCGCTGGCCGCGCAGGCCTGAACGGAACTGCCTCAGTCGGCCCAGACCACCGTGCCGGTCCACGCCGTGGCCAGCACGACGATGCCGAACACGATGCGATACCAGGCGAACGGAACGAAGTTGTGGGTGCTGATGTAGCGCAGCAGCCAGCGCACGCACAGCCAGGCACTCACGAACGAGAACACCAGCCCCACGGCGAACAGCGGAATGTCGGCCACCGACAGCAGCGCGCGCTCCTTGTAGAGGCTGTACACGCCCGCCCCGATGAGCGTCGGAATGGCCAGGAAGAAAGAGAAGTCGGTCGCCGCCTGCCGCGACAGGCCCAGCAGCATGCCGCCGATGATGGTCGAGCCGCTGCGGCTGGTGCCGGGGATCATCGCGAAGCACTGCACCAGTCCGACCTTGAGCGCGTCCCAGGGCGTCATGTCGTCCACGTGCTCGATGCGCACCGAGCCCGGCGGCCGCTTTTCGGCCCAGAGAATGATGAAGCCGCCGATGATGAAGGTGCTTGCCACCACGGTCGGGATGAACAGGTGCGCCTTGATGACCTTGCCGAACAGCAGGCCCAGCACCACCGCCGGCAGGAAGCCGATGAAGATGTTCAGCGCCAGCCGCTGCGCCCGCGGCTGCCGGGGCAGCGCGACCACGGTCGACCTGATCTTTTCCCAGTAGACCAGCACCACCGCGAAGATCGCGCCGGTCTGGATGGCGATGTCGAAGACCTTGGCCTTGTCGTCGTCGAAGCCGAGCAGCGAGCCGGCAAGAATGAGGTGGCCGGTCGACGAGATCGGCAGGAATTCGGTCAGCCCCTCCACGATGCCCATGATGGCGGCCTTGACCAGCAAAACGATGTCCACGCGTACTCCTTGAAAGAGCCGCAATTATCACGATGGCGCCGGCGGCCGGCGTTCAGGTGCAGGTCAGCATACCTAGTTCAGGTGATATGCCGCGGTGCCGCGTTGACCCATAGTGGAAACCGCCCGGACGGGTTGATCCGGGGGAGTTTCACCGATGCCCACCTCCACCCTCGCGGACCGCCTCGAAGAGCATGTCTCGACTGCCGAAGACCATGGCGAAGACCGCCGCAAGAACGCGCGGGACATCGAGGAGGAGCAGTGCGCGTCGATGCGGCGGGTTGTCCGGGCCACCGGCGCCTCGGCCGGCGAGTTGCGCCAGCTGATGCAACGGCTGCGCGAGATCGACCGCGCCGGCCACGGCACCGGCATCGTGGCGCAGGGGCACATTGCCGCCGACCGCATGGAATCGGTCATGCAGGAGCTGGACCTGGGTGACGGCATCGCCGCCGGACAGCGCACCGACGCGGCCCAGAGCATCGACTTCTGGCTGCTCGAGCCGCTGGACCCGGCGCACGACAAGAAGTGGTACGCCCGCTGGAAGTTCTGGAGCTTCATCCTCGGCGCCGCCGCGCCGGAGGTCTCGCTCACCCTTCAGGGGCTGGCCCTGCGCCCGACCGAGCCCGGCGACGCGCATGCCGACCTGGTGGCCAAGGCGCGCAAGGTGCTCGAGAGCTGGCGCCGCACCTCCGAGGCGCTGTTCTGGGGCGCCTTCGAGTGCTATGTGCGGCAGCAGTCGTTCTCGCTGGAGACGCAGGCCTACCTGCTGCGCTGCATTGCCGCCGTCTTCGCGGGCGACCCGATGAAGCTGTCGAACGCGCAGAGCGAGGAGCTCACACGCATCCTCGCCGACACGTACTGCGACGCGCTCGGCACGTCGGCGACCATGCCTTCGGCGGACATCTACCGGCGCCTGTCGCAGGGCCTGGAGGGCACCGACCGCGAGAGCCTGGTCACGCGCCGGCTGGGCCGCGGCGATGCGGCGCAGATCGCGATGACGGCGCTGTTCTCGGTCATCGAAAGCACGCGCGCCCAGGCCGAAGCGCAGTTGTTCGAATCGGGGGCGTACCTGGTGCCGCCGGCGGTGCGCGGAGGCTGAAACCCCGCGCCGAGCGGGTCAGGCCAGCGCGCGCACCCGGCCGCTCTGCTTGCCGAGGTGGCGCACCAGCAGGTCGCGGTTGGCGGTGATGTGCTCGCGCATGAGCGCCTCGGCGTCGACGGCTTCACCGCGGCTGAGCGACTCGACGATCTGGCGGTGTTCTTCCAGCGCGCGCTCGGCCTGCGCGCGGTGGTAGAGCGGCAACGACGCGTCGCGGTTGTGCGGGCGCAGATTGCTGTCGAAGATGATCGGCAACTGGTAGGCGCGGCCTACCGCCTCGCTCAGCCAGCGGTTCTCGGCCAGCATGAGCAGCTTGCGGTGGAAGTCGAGGTTCAGGTCGTGCCAGCGCGTGGCGCGTTCGTCGCTCCAGCCGTCGGAGCGCATCACCTCGTGCTGCTCCGCGAGCATGGCCACCAGTTGTTCCAGCGCGGAGCCGTCCAGCCCGCGCTCGCCGACGATGCGGCAGCCCATGCCTTCGAGGTTGGCGCGCACGCTGAAGGCGTCGAACACATCCTTGGCGTTGAAGCGGCGCACCTGGAAACCCTTGTTCGGCAGATAGACCAGCAACCCCTCGTCGGCCAGCCGCGCCATCGCGCCGCGCACAGGCGTGCGCGACACGCCCAGCTCGTTGGCGAGGGTGATCTCCATCAGGTGGGAACCGGGTGCGATCGCACCGTCGAAGATGCGATTGCGCAGCGTATCGGCCACGGACAACGCGCGTGTCCGGGAGGTATCTGGGGGGGTCATCGGAAATCGGAAACGGTGCGCCCGGGATCGGGCCGCGCGGATGGTACGGCCCGGTATCAAAGCTTCATATCCCCGATTTCCGTAAAAATCAGTTTTCGGACTTATTCGATGAACAGGCAAAAATTTATAACATTTACTAACACATTTAAGAATAATCACTGTAGTCGTACTTGGGAAGTACTAAACGGCACCTTTTAGGTGCATTTTTTTATGTTTCTGCTCGGCGAAGCCTGCAAAACGGAACCGCGTTCTGAAATGAAGGTCAAAAACTGGCGCTATGCCTTGTCGCGACAGGAGTAACAGCCATGAAACAAGTCAAGCATTGGCAGGATCCAGTCAACGCCGTCGCCGGCGCGTGGCTCATCGTCTCGCCCTGGGTCCTGGGTTTTTCGGACATGCAGTCCGCGATGTGGACGATGGTGGCGACCGGCATCGTGCTGGGCGCCGTGGCGCTGGGCGCGACCTTCGTGCCGCGACAGTGGGAAGAATGGACCGAGGTCGCGCTGGCGGCCTGGCTCGCGGTGTCGCCCTCGCTGGCCGGGTTCCGTGGCTCGGAAACGGCCTTGATCAACGCAGTGCTCGTGGCCGCGGTGATCCTGGTGCTGGCGCTGTGGGTGCTGGTGACCGACAAGGACTATCTCGGCCATGCGATGGACCGTCCGGCGCACTGACCGGCGACGCTTCATCGAAGCATGACCCGGCGCCCCCCCCCCCGACGGGGGCCGGGCGATCAGGCGATCACGGCCTGGCGGCTGAGGCCGGTGAGGCCGGTGAGGCGGCAGGCTGCCCTGGCTGCGCCTCGCCTTCCATCCAGCCCGCATGCCAGCCGCCGCCCAGCGCCTGGATCAGCGAGACGGCCGCGAGCTGCCGGTTGAGCTGCACCTGCACCAGCGTGCGCCGCGCGTTCAGCGCAGCCACCTGGGCAGTCACCACGTCGGTGTAGGCTACCAGCGCCGAGCGGTACTGGTTGAGCAGGATCTGCTCGGTCTTGTCCGCGGCCGCGGAGGCCTCGCGGTACATGCCCTCCTGCTGCGCCAGCGTGGCGCCCGCAGTGAGCTGGTCTTCCACGCCCTGGAACGCGGCGAGCACGGTCTGGCGATAGCGCGCCACGCTGGCGTCGTAGCTGGCCTTGGCTGCGTCCACGTTGGCCGAGATGGCGCCCGCGTCGAACAGCACCTGTGCCGCCGAGAGGCCGAGCGACCAGAGCGAATTCGACGCATTGAACAGGTCGCCGACCCGGCTGGCGCTGCCGCCGACTGCCGCGCTGAGGTTGAAGCTCGGGAAATAGGCGGAACGCGCGATGCCGATCTGCGAGTTGGCCGAGGCCACCGAGCGCTCGGCGGACGCGATGTCGGGCCGGCGCTGCAGCAGGGTCGAAGGCACGCCGGTCGGAATGCCGGGCACGGTCTGCTTCCACGCGGCGGGCGGCAGGCTGAAATCGGCCGGCACCGCGCCCACCAGCATCGCGATGGCGTGCTCGTAGGTGGCGCGGTTGCGCACCAGAGACAGGCGCGTGGCGCGGGCCGTGGCCAGCTGGCTCTGCGCCTGCAGCACGTCGGACTGCGCGGCGATGGCCGCCTTGTAGCGGTTGCTGGTGATGGTGTAGGCGCGCTCGTAGCCTTCGATGGTCTGGTCGAGCAGCCCGATTTCCACGTCGGCCTCGCGCAGCGACAGGTAGTTGGTGGCCAGGTTGCCGATGGCCGACAGGCGCGCCGATGCCAGGTCGGCCTCGCTGGCCTGCGCATTGGCCGACGCGCTGTTCACCGACTCGCGCAGCCGGCCCCAGACGTCGGGTGCCCAGGTCGCGTCGAGCGTAGCGGAGAAAGCGTTGGAAGGACTGGTGCTGCCCGTGTCCGAGCGCCTGCCGGATCCGTTGAGCGACACCTGCGGGAACAGCCCCGCGCGCTGCCCGCGCACCAGCGCCTGCGCATTGGCGTAGTTGGCGACCGCCGCGGCGATGTTCTGGTTCGACACCTGTACCCGCGAGGCCAGCTCGTCGAGCGTCGGGTCGCCGAACAGCTTCCACCACTCGCCGCGGTCCAGCGCGTCGGCCGGCGCGGCGGGCAGCCAGCCTTCGGCGGCCTTCTGCTCTTTCCAGTCGTTGGGCAATGCGGTCACGGGCTGGTGGTAGAGCGGGCCGACCGAGCAGCCCGCGAGCAGCGCGGCCAGCGCGAGCGCCGAAAGCGAAAGGCGCCCCGGCGCGCGGAACGGAGAAGAAGGAAGCAGTGCTTTCATGGCGATGGTCTCAGGCGGTCGTGGCACGGCTCAGTTCGTGTTCGTGGGCGCTGCGGCGGCGCAGCTTGTCCAGCAGCAGGTAGACCACCGGCGTGGTCAGCAGGGTCAACATCTGGCTGGCGATCAGCCCGCCGATGATGGCCACGCCCAGCGGCCGGCGCAGCTCGGCGCCTTCGCCGAAGCCGATGGCCAGCGGCAGCGCGCCCAGCGCGGCGGCCATGGTGGTCATGAGGATGGGGCGGAAGCGCAGCAGGCAGGCCTCGCGCACCGCCTCCAGCGGGCTGAGGCCGCGCGAGCGCTCGGCCTCCAGCGCAAAGTCGATGATCAGGATGGCGTTCTTCTTGACGATGCCGATCAGCAGGAACACGCCGATCAGCGCAATGATCGAGAACTCCATGCGGAACATCAGCAGCGCCAGCACCGCGCCCACGCCGGCCGAAGGCAGCGTCGACAGCACGGTGATCGGGTGCACCAGGCTCTCGTAAAGGATGCCCAGCACGATGTAGATGACGACCAGCGCCGCCAGGATCAGCATGGCCTGCTGGCTCTGCGACTGCTGCGCGCTCGCCGCCGTGCCCGCGAACGCGCCGCGCACGTTGGTCGGCATGGCGATGTTGGCCTCGGCCTTGGCGATGGCTTCGCGGGCGTCGCCCAGGTTGGCGCCTTCCACCAGGTTGAACGAGATGGTGGTCGCCAGTTCGCCGTCCTGGTGGCTGACCGAAGTGGCCACGGAGCTTTCGTAGAACTTCGCCACCGCGGACAGCGGCACCAGCGACGTGGCCGTGTTGCTCAGCACGTTGCCCGACGAGGCATTGCGCAGCGCCGGGTTGGCCGACACCGGCACCGAGGTGCTGGACGCGCTCGAACCGGAAGCCGCGGCCGTGCCCGTGCTCGTCTTGCTGCCCGACTGCGCCGAATTGGGAGTCGTGGTCGGCGCCGCGACCTGCGTGGTCACCGCCTGCCCCGCCACCACCGTGGTCCTGGTGGCCGGCACATACACGTCGCTCAGCGCATTGGGGCTGAGCGTGTAGCGCGGCGCCCATTCCATGATCACGTGGTACTGGTTGAGCTCGGTGTAGATGGTCGCCACCTGCCGCTGGCCGAACGCGTTGTACAGCGCGTTGTCCACGGCGGTGGAGGTCACGCCGAGCCGGTTCGCGGTGTTCTTGTCGACCTGCGCCATGGTCTCGACGCCGTTCTCGGTCTGGTCGGTGTCGATGTCGGTCAGCACCGGCTGCAACTTCATTTCGTCGGCCAGCTTGGAGGCCCAGGTGCGCAGGTCGGCCAGGCTGTCGCTCTTGAGCGTGTACTGGTAGGTCGAATTGCTGGAGCGCCCGCCCGAGCGCACGTCCTGCACAGTGCCCAGGAACACGCGCAGGCCGGCCACCGCATTGAGCTTGGGCCGCAGCCGCGCGATCACGGCCAGCCCGCTGTCCTTGCGCTGGCTGGCCGGCTTCAGGTTGACGAACATGAAGCCGCCGCCCGCCCGGCTGCCGCCGGTGAAGCCGACCACGGTGTCGACCGCCTCGTCGGCGCGGATGATGTCGACCACCTCGCGCAGCTTGGCGGCCATGGCCTTGGACGAAATGCTCTGGTCGGCGCGCAGGCCGCCGTTGAGCTGGCCGCTGTCCTGCTGCGGGAAGAAGCCCTTGGGCGTGGCGCTGAACAGGTACACGTTGAGCCCGACCACCGCCACCAGGATCAGCATGACCAGCCCCTTGCTGTCCAGCGCCCAGTCGAGGCTGTGCTCATAGCGCTTGAGCACCCAGTCGTAGCTGCGCGCGGCCATGCGACCCAGGCGGCCCTGCGGCTTGTCCTTGTCGTGCTCGCCGCCGGGCTTGAGCATCCAGGCGCACATCATGGGCGTGGTGGTCAGCGAGATGACGAGCGAGATCATCACCGCCGCCGACAGCGTGACCGCGAACTCGCGGAACAGCCGCCCCACCTGCCCGCCCATGAACAGCAGCGGAATGAACACCGCCACCAGCGACACGCTGATCGACAGCACGGTGAAGCCGACTTCCTTGGCGCCCAGCAAGGCCGCCTTCATGCGCGTCATGCCCGACTCGATGTGCCGGCTGGTGTTCTCCAGCACCACGATGGCGTCGTCCACCACGAAGCCCGTGGCCACCGTGAGCGCCATCAGGCTCAGGTTGTTGAGGCTGAAGCCCAGCAGGTACATCACCCCGAAGGTGCCCAGCAGCGCCGCCACCGTGGCCACCGCCGGCACGATGGTCGCGCGCACGCTGCGCAGGAACAGGCTCACCACCAGCACCACCAGGATGACGGAGATGACCAGCGTGAACTCGACTTCGCGCAGCGAGCCGCGGATGGAGTTGGTGCTGTCCGAGGCCACCTGCAGCGTGACGTCGGGCGGCAGCTGCGCCTGCAGCTCGGGCAGCAGCGCGCGCACGCTGTCGACCGTCTCGATGATGTTGGCCGAGGGCTGCCGCGTGATCAGCACGATGATCGCGGGCTCGCCGTTGAACAGGCCCAGCGTGCGCGTGTCTTCCACGCCGTCGAGCACCTCGGCCACGTCCTGCAGCCGCACCGCCGCGCCGTTGCGCCAGGCGATGACCATGGGCGCGTAGTCGCTCGCGCGCAGGGCCGGCGTCTGGGTGTAGATCTGCAGCTTGCGGCCCTCGCCCTGCACCATTCCCTTGGGCCGGTTGGCGTTGGAGGCCTGGATGGCGGCGCGCACGTCCTCGGTGCTGATGCCGTAGCGGTTGAGCGCGAACGGCAGCAGCTCGATGCGCACCGCCGGCAGAGAGCCGCCGCCGATTTCGACGTCGCCCACGCCCTCCACCTGCGACAGCCGCTGGCTCACGATGTTGGAGACCGCGTCGTAGATCTGGCCCGGCGTCTTGGTCTTGGAGGTGAGCGCCAGGATGATCACCGGCGACGAGGCCGGGTTCGCCTTGCGGTAGGTCGGGTTGCTGCGCAGCGTGGCGGGCAGGTCGACCCGGCTGGCGCTGATGGCGGCCTGCACTTCGCGCGCGGCGCCGTTGATGTCGCGGCTCAGGTCGAACTGCAGCGTGACGCGCGAGGTGCCGACCGAGCTGGTCGAGGTCATCTCGTTGACGCCGGCGATGGTGCCCAGGTGCCGCTCCAGCGGCGTGGCCACGCTGGTGGCCATGGTCTCGGGGCTCGCGCCCGGAATGGACGCGTTGACGGAAATGACCGGGTAGTCGACCTGTGGCAGCGGCGACACCGGCAGCACGAAGAAGGCGGCAATGCCGGCCAGCGCCACGCCGATGGTCAGGAGCACCGTGCCGATGGGGCGGCGCACGAAGGGCAGCGAGAGGTTCATCGCTGCGCTCCTTGCGTTGGGCTGAGGCCGGGTCTCGCCCCGGCGGGCGCCTCACTTTCTTTTGCTTCGCCAAAAGAAAGTAAGCAAAGAAAAGGCGACCCCCACTGTCTGCGACCCTCCGCTTCGCTACGGGCAACCTGCGGTGCTCGCGTTTCGCGGGGTCTCGCAGAACTCGC
>NZ_JBXASW010000087.1:0-19896 GCF_058809745.1 Variovorax sp. MPBD4-3 | reverse complement strand
GGCACCTGTCGCCTCGGCGCCGCAAAGTCCCGCCCGCCCCAAGCGCAGCAAGTCCGCCGGCCCCGCCAAGCTCTTCGTGCTCGACACCAACGTGCTGCTGCACGACCCGATGTGCCTGTTCCGCTTCGAGGAGCACGACATCTTCCTGCCGATGATCGTGCTGGAAGAGCTCGACGGCCACAAGAAAGGCACCACCGAAGTCGCCCGCAACGGCCGCCAGACCAGCCGCACGCTCGACGCGCTGGCCGCCGCGCAGGATGCCGACATCGACAAGGGCCTGAAGCTCGACACCACCGGCCACCGCGAAGCCGGCGGCCGGCTGTTCTTCCAGACCGCACCGCTCGACTACTCGCTGCCGGTCAGCCTGCCCCAGGGCAAGGCGGACAACCAGATCCTCGGCGTGGTGCAGGCGCTGCGCGACGAGTACGCCACCGACAAGCCAGGCAAGCCGAAGCAAGAGGTCGTGCTGGTGTCGAAGGACATCAACATGCGCGTCAAGGCGCGCGCGCTCGGCCTGGCCGCCGACGACTACCAGAACGACAAGACGCTGGAAGACGGCGACCTGCTCTACGCCGGCTCGCTGGCCCTGCCCCCCGACTTCTGGACCCGCCAGAGCAAGACGGTCGAAAGCTGGCAGAGCGGCAGCAACACCTTCTATCGGATCAGCGGCCCGCTGGTGCCCAACCTGTACATCAACCAGTTCGTGTTCTTCGAAGCGCCAGGCGAGCCGAGCATGTACGCGCGCGTCACCGAAATCCGCGACAAGACCGCGGTGCTGAAGACGCTCAAGGACTACAGCTCGGGCAAGAACGCCGTGTGGGGCGTGAACACCCGCAACCGCGAGCAGAACTTCGCGATGAACCTGCTGATGGACCCGGAGATCGACTTCGTCACGCTGACCGGCACCGCCGGCACCGGCAAGACCCTGATGGCGCTGGCCTCCGGCCTCACGCAGGTGCTGGACGACCGCCGCTACACCGAGATCATCATGACCCGCGCCACCGTGAGCGTGGGCGAAGACATCGGCTTCCTGCCCGGCACCGAAGAAGAAAAGATGGGCCCCTGGATGGGCGCGCTCGACGACAACCTCGAGTTCCTGGCCAAGGGTGACGGCGGCGGTGCCGGCGAGTGGGGCCGCGCGGCCACCAACGAGCTGATCCGCAGCCGCATCAAGGTCAAGAGCATGAACTTCATGCGCGGGCGCACCTTCCTGAACAAGTACGTGATCATCGACGAGGCGCAGAACCTGACGCCCAAGCAGATGAAGACGCTGATCACGCGCGCAGGCCCCGGCACCAAGATCATCTGCATGGGCAACCTCGCGCAAATCGACACGCCGTACCTCACGGAAGGCTCCTCCGGCCTGACCTTCGCGGTCGACAAATTCAAGGGCTGGCCGCACGGCGGGCACATCACGCTGGCGCGCGGCGAACGCTCGCGGCTGGCCGATTTCGCGAGCGACGTGCTCTAGCCTTCGCTTCGTCCCGCACAGGGCCCGCGCATGCTCCCCGGAGCATGCGCGGGCTTTTTTTCGACCTGCCGACAGGCTACTGACAAGACGCTGTCAGTAGCCCGCCAGCACCATCGAGGCTCCTCAACAACACACGAAAGAGAGCCCTCCAAATGCAAAACGCCATCAGCTGGTTCGAGATCCCGGTCGCCGACATGGACCGCGCCCAGGCCTTCTACGAGACCGTACTGGGCCGCAAGCTGCGTCGCGAGACCTTCGGCGCCGACACGCTGGCCGTGTTCCCCCACGACAAGCCCGCCACGGGCGGCGCCCTGCAAGCCGGCGCGAGCGGCAGCGCACGTGCAGGCACCGGAATCCGCATCTACCTCGACTGCACGCCCGGCATCGACGCCGTGCTGGCACGCGTCGAGGCGGCTGGCGGACAGATCGTGGGGGCCAAGTCCGCGCTGCCTCCGGGCATGGGTTTCATCGCCTACATGCGCGACACCGAAGGCAACGAAGTCGGCCTGCACGCACCGGACTGAACCACCATGACGCAGCGAAACTGGATCGCCGTGGCCAGCGCCGAGCATGCCCGGCGTGGCCGCGACCACCGGCCCACTGGCTTCATGCAGGTGGGCCACGGCAAGCATGCGCCGCTCAAGCGGCTGTCGCCCGGCGACCGCGTGGCCTACTATTCGCCGGCCACGGTCTTCGGCGGCACCGACAGGCTGCAGAGCTTCGTCGCGATCGGCATCGTGCAGTCGGGCGGGCCGTACGAGTTCGACATGGGCAACGGCTTCGTGCCGTGGCGCCGCGACGTGGCATATGCCGCGTCGCATGAAGCGCCCATCGCGCCGTTGATCGAACGGCGCGCATTCATCGAGAACCCCAGGCAGTGGGGCTACAAATTCCGCTTCGGCATGTTCGAGGTCAACGATGACGACATGCGGCTGATCGCCCAGGCCATGAAGGCGGAAACGAAGACACTATCGTTCTGAGGAGAAGAAAGAAACATGGAACCCATCCGCCAGCACGTCGACGCCTTTCGCGTTTCGGGCATTACCGTGCGCACCACCAACCGCGAAGAGAGCACGCCGGCCACCGCGCGCCTCGGCGCGCTGTGGGGACGCTTCTTCGGCGAAGAAACTTACGCGTCGACACCGAACCGGACGGCGGACATCCGCATCTTCAGCGTCTACTCGGGCTACGAGTCGGACGCCGATGGCGCGTTCGACGTGACCGCCGGTGTCGCCGTCTCGAACGGGCAAGGCAGCATTTCCGTCGAAGCCGGCGACTACCTCGTCTTCACCGGACAGGGCGAGATGCCGCACATGGTGATAGCCGCCTGGCAACGCATATGGCAATACTTCGAGACGCACCCGGAGGTCACACGCAGCTACAGCAGCGATTTCGAGGCCTATGAAGGACCGGACAAGGTGGCGATCCACATCGGCGTCGCCTGAGCCCCGGAAAGAGCTGAACGGAACAAGCCGATGCGCCGCGCCGACCGCCTCTTCCAGATCGTGCAGCTCATTCGCGGGCGGCGCCTCACCACGGCCGCCTTCCTGGCGCAGCGGCTCGAGGTGTCGGAGCGAACGGTGTACCGCGACGTGGCCGACCTGCAGCACCAGGGCGTGCCCATCGAAGGCGAGGCCGGCATGGGCTACCGGCTGGGCATGGGCTTCGAGCTGCCGCCGCTGATGTTCACGCAGGACGAGGCGTCGGCCCTGGTGGCTGCCGCGCGGATGGCGCAGAGCTGGGTCGATCCGGCGCTCGCACGCGACATCGAGACCGGCCTCGGCAAGATCCTGTCGGTGCTGCCGGCGGCGGCGCGGGTGTCGGCCGAGGCGCTGGCGCTCTACGCTCCCGCCATGGGCCTGGAACCCGCCCTGCGTGCGCGGCTGCAGACGCTGCGCGAGGCCGTGCAGTCGCGCAACAAGCTGCGGCTGGCTTACCGCGACGTGTCGGGCGACGCCAGCGAACGCACGGTGCGGCCGCTGGGCTGCTTCTACTGGGGCAAGGTGTGGACGCTGTCGGCGTGGTGCGAACTGCGCGACGATTTCCGCGGCTTCCGGCTGGACCGCATGGACGCGATCGACATGCTGCCCGATCGTTTTCGCGACGAGCCCGGCAAGACGCTGGCCGACCTGCTTCGCACCTTCAAGGTCGAGAAGGTGCAGGGGCAGATCGTGCCGATCAAGTAGGCCCGCTCAGTACTGCTCGTTGTTGCTGTAGCCGGCCAGGTTCTCGAACTTGGTGAGCGGCTTCAGGAAGGCCAGCTTGACGGTACCCGTGGGGCCGTTGCGGTGCTTGCTGATGATCACCTCGGCCACGCCCGGCTCCTTGCTGTTCTTGTCGTAGTAGTCGTCGCGGTAGATGAACATGATGATGTCCGCGTCCTGCTCGATGGCGCCGGATTCGCGCAAGTCGCTCATCATGGGGCGCTTGTCGGTGCGGCTCTCGACGCCGCGGCTGAGCTGCGACAGCGCGATCACCGGGCACTTCAGTTCCTTGGCCAGCATCTTCAGGCCCCGCGAGATTTCGCCCACGGCAGTGGCGCGGTTCTCGTCGGAGCTGCTGGTCGACATCAGCTGCAGGTAGTCGACCACGATCAGGCCGAGCCGTCCGTACTGGCGCGCCAGCCGCCGCGCATTGGCGCGCAGTTCGCTGGTCGAGAGGCCCGGCGTCTCGTCGATGTGCAGCGACACCGTGCGCAGCTTCTCGATGGCCTCGGTCAGGCGCGGCCACTCCTCGTCGCTGAGCTTGCCGGTGCGCAGATGGCCCTGGTCGATGCGGCCGATGGAGCCGACGATACGCACCGCAAGCTGGGAGGCGCCCATTTCCATCGAGAACACGGCCACCGGCAGGCCTTCGTCGAGCGCCACGTGCTCGGCGATGTTGATGGCGAGCGAGGTCTTGCCCATCGACGGACGCGCAGCCAACACGATCATGTCGCCGGGCTGAAGGCCCGAGGTCATCTTGTCGAAGTCGTGGAAGCCGGTGCGGATGCCCGTGATGTCGTTCGGGTTCTCGGCCATCTCGGTCACGCGGTCGAGCAGCTCGACCACCAGGGCATCCATGCTCTGGAAGCCCTGCTTCATCCGCGTGCCTTCTTCGCCGATGTTGAAGATCTTCTGCTCTGCCTCGTCCAGGATCTTGTCGACCGGCTTGCCCTGCGGGTTGAAGGCCTGCGTCGCGATCTCGTCGCTGGCGGACACCAGTTTTCGCAGGATCGAGCGCTCGCGCACGATCTCCGCATAGCGCCGGATGTTGCTCGCGCTTGGCACGTACTGCGCGAGCGAGTTCAGGTAGACCAGCCCGCCGATCTCGTCGGCCTTGCCGAGGTTCTGCAGCTGCTCGTAGACCGTGATCACGTCGGCCGGCTTGCTCGCATTGATCAGCCCGCCGATGGCGGCATAGATCAGCTTGTGTTCGTGCCGGTAGAAGTCGCCGTCGACCAGCAGGTCGCCCATGCGGTCCCAAGCCCCGTTGTCGAGCAGCAGCCCGCCGAGCACGCTCGATTCGGCCTCGATGGAATGAGGCGGAATGCGCAGTTGGGCGATCTGGCGGTCGGCCGACGGGTCATTGTCGGCATAGGAGAAAACGGCGGACATGGACTTCCCTTGCAACCCTGCATGCTAAGCCGCGCACGCCGATGCGTGTGTGGACAAGGTTGTGAATAAACGGTGATCTTCCAGTGCAATGCGCTGGAAAACACGTGCGCGAAAAAAGAAAAGCCGCCCGAAGGCGGCTTCTGCTGCAGCGCACAAGGCGCTGTGAGCGATCAGGCGGTTTCGCCGTAGACCGTCACGGTGATGTCGACCACCACGTCGGTGTGCAGGGCAACGCTCACGGTGCTGTCGCCGACGACCTTGATCGGGCCGTTGGGCAGGCGAACCTGCGACTTGACAACCTTGTAGCCTTGCTTGCCCAGCTCTTCGGCGATGTCGCCGTTGGTGACCGAGCCGAACAGACGGCCGTCGACGCCGGCCTTTTGCGTCAGCTTGATGGTCGTGCCACCGAGCTTTTCGCCTTGAGCTTGCGATTCAGCCAGCTTGGCGGCCGCAGCCTTTTCGAGTTCGGCGCGCTTGGCTTCGAATTCGGCCTTGTTGGCAGCGGTGGCACGGCGGGCCAGGCCCGTCGGGATCAGGAAGTTGCGAGCGTAGCCGTCCTTGACCTTGACGATATCGCCCAGGGCACCGACGTTGACAACCTTGTCCAGAAGAATGATTTGCATGTTCTCGACTCCTTAGACGCGGTGCTGGTCGCTGTACGGCACCATGGCCAGGAAGCGCGCGCGCTTGATGGCGGTGTTCAGCTGGCGTTGGTAGATCGCGCGCGTGCCGGTCAGGCGGGCGGGGATGATCTTGCCGTTTTCGCTGATGAAGTCACGCAGCGTGTCGATGTCCTTGTAGTCGATTTCTTCGACGCCAGCGACGGTGAAGCGGCAGAAGCGCTTGCGCTTGAACAGCAGCGACTGGGTGTTGCGCTTCGGGCGCTTGTCTTTGTTGAATTTCTTGAACGTGGCCATTTGAGGACCTCTTTTCGAAAATTAATCTTGCTGAAAATCCTGGATATGCAGGACCGGATGCTTGCCGTTGCCCGGTGTCGCGAGAAAGCCCTGAAAACGCCAGAGACTCCCCATCGACTGCTTTGCGAGCCGTTCGGCGATTGCGCCGAAGGCCACGGCCTTGAGGGCCGTCTTGACCTGCCGGGGCTTGCCCTCTTCCTGGAGCGTCGACTCGTGTTCGAGCTTCAGGTCGATGGCGGGCAAGCCGGCCGGCGTGAATCGCAAGGCTCCGAGTTCGGCAACGGAGGCGGACAGCAGAAGCTGGTTGACCCCGGTTGCCGCAGCGGCAGCAGTCACACCATCAGTTGTTGTTGGCGGCGTACTCGGCCTGCTGGGCCTTGCGGGCCTCTTCGCGCTCGACCGTCTTCATCATCGACGAAGGACCGGTTTCGGCCTTCTTCTTCTGGACGGTCAGGTGGCGCAGCACGGCGTCGTTGAACTTGAACGCGTGTTCCAGTTCGGCCATCACGGCTTGTTCGGCTTCGATGTTGACGCACAGGTAGTGCGCCTTGTTGAGCTTGTTGATCTGGTAAGCCAGCTGACGGCGGCCCCAGTCTTCAACGCGGTGGACATTGCCGCCGCCGGCCGTGATCAGGCCCTTGTAGCGCTCCAGCATGGCCGGAACTTGTTCGCTCTGATCCGGGTGGATCAGCAAAATGATTTCGTAGTGACGCATGGCACTCCTTGTGGATTCTTCCGAAGAAGAGGAAAAGCCACCTGCAGCGTCGGGCGCAGTGTGGCAAGGCAAAGCCGGCGATTATAGCCCTGTATTCCGCACCCCGGCAAGGCGGCTCAGTCGCCCAGGGCCTTGTCCAGGGCTGCGGCCTTCTCCGGGCCGACCGCGGCACGGATCTTCGGCGCCAGCGCCACCAGGTCGTCGTAGCTGGTCGTGCCCTCGACCTGGAGGTTGAGCCGGAAGCCCATCAGGCCCAGGCTGCCGGTGAGCTGGGTGGCGATGGGATAGGCGTCCTTGTAGCGCTGCTGCTTGCTGCGGCCGGAGCCGCTGGCGGCCGGCTTCGGCTCCTCGGCAGGGGCCGGGCCCGCGGCAACAGGCTGCGCGGCCTTGCCGCCCACAGGCTCCAGCACGCCGAGCGAGATCATCTGATCGATGTCCTCCCGCGAAATGCCCATGCCCGCGGCGAGCACTTCATCGACCGACCGCTTGCCGTCGAACAGGATGAACGCCGAGCGCTGGCGCGGCGACAGCGGGACCGAGCGGTCTTTGAGGGCCTGGTGGCCCGCTTCGGTCTTGAGAAGAATCATGGTGGTCCCCGTTCCGGGATGCGCCCGTGAGTTCCCTCAAGTCTGGCAGCAAATACGCAATTTGTTTCAAAAACAGGCCGATGACGCGGGAATCCCCCATGGGGGATTTCCGCAATCCACGGGCTTCAGCGCTTGGCGAGTTGTTGCCAGGTGTCGATCACGCTGTCGGGGTTCAGCGAGATCGACTCGATGCCCTGCTCCGCCAGCCACAGCGCGAAGTCGGGGTGGTCGCTGGGGCCCTGACCGCAGATGCCGACGTACTTGCCCTGCGCCTTGCAGGCCTTGATGGCGCGGCTCAGCATGGCCTTCACGGCAGGGTCGCGCTCGTCGAAGTCGGCGGCCAGCAGTTCGAGGCCCGAGTCGCGGTCCAGGCCCAGGGTGAGCTGCGTCAGGTCGTTCGAGCCGATCGAAAAGCCGTCGAAGAACTGCAGGAACTCGTCCGCCAGGATGGCGTTGCTGGGCACCTCGCACATCATGATCAGCTTGAGCTCGTTCTCGCCGCGCTTCAGGCCGTGCTCGCCGAGCAGGCCGGTCACGCGCTCAGCCTGGCCCAGCGTGCGCACGAAGGGCACCATGATCTGCACGTTGGTCAGGCCCATGTCGTTGCGCACACGCTTCAGCGCCTCGCATTCCATGGCAAAAGCTTCGCCGAAATCGGCGCTCAGGTAGCGCGCTGCGCCGCGGAAACCCAGCATCGGGTTCTCTTCTTCCGGCTCGTAGCGGCTGCCGCCGATCAGCTTGCGGTACTCGTTCGACTTGAAGTCGGACAGGCGCACGATGACCGGCTTGGGCCAGAACGCCGCCGCGATGGTCGCGATGCCTTCGGCCACCTTGTCGACGTAGAACGCGCGCGGCGAGGCGTGGCCGCGAGCCACCGACTCGACGGCCTTCTTCAGGTCGTTGTCGACGTTCGGATAGTCGAGGATCGCCTTCGGGTGCACGCCGATGTTGTTGTTGATGATGAACTCCAGGCGGGCGAGGCCCACGCCGTGGTTCGGCAACTGCGCGAAGTCGAAGGCGAGCTGCGGGTTGCCCACGTTCATCATGATCTTGAGATCGATCTCGGGCATCACGCCGCGCTGCACTTCGGTCACTTCGGTCTCGAGCAGGCCGTCGTAGATGAAGCCGGTGTCGCCCTCGGCGCAGCTCACGGTCACCAGGGTGCCGTCTTTCAGCAGGTCGGTGGCGTCGCCACAGCCGACCACGGCCGGAATGCCGAGTTCACGCGCGATGATGGCCGCGTGGCAGGTACGCCCGCCACGGTTGGTGACGATGGCGGCGGCGCGCTTCATCACCGGCTCCCAGTTGGGATCGGTCATGTCGGTGACGAGCACGTCGCCGGCCTGCACCTTGTCCATTTCGCTGATGTTGTGCACCAGCCGCACGGGGCCGGTGCCGATCTTCTGGCCGATGGCGCGGCCTTCGGCCAGCACCGCACCCTTGCCCAGCAGCTTGTAGCGCTGCTCGGCCTTGCCCTGCTGCTGGCTCTTCACCGTCTCGGGCCGCGCCTGCAGGATGTAGAGGTGGCCGTCGGTGCCGTCCTTGCCCCACTCGATATCCATCGGGCGGCCGTAGTGCTCCTCGATGACCAGCGCATACCTGGCCAGTTGCTCGACGTCGGCGTCGCTCAGCGAGTAGCGATTGCGCTGCTCGGCCTTGACGTCGGTGGTCTTCACCAGCTTGCCGCTCGCCTTTTTCTCTTCGGGCGTCGCGAACTCCATCTGGATCAGCTTGGAGCCGAGGTTGCGGCGGATCACGGCCTTCTTGCCGGCCTTGAGGGTCGGCTTGTGCACGTAGAACTCGTCGGGGTTCACGGCGCCCTGCACCACCGTTTCGCCCAGCCCGTAGCTGGAGGTGATGAACACCACGTCTTCGAAGCCCGATTCGGTGTCGATGGTGAACATGACGCCGGCGGCGCCGAGGTCAGAGCGCACCATGCGCTGCACGCCGGCCGACAGCGCGACCACGTCGTGCTCGAAGCCCTTGTGCACGCGGTAGCTGATGGCGCGGTCGTTGTAGAGGGAGGCGAAGACCTCCTTCATCTTGTGCAGCACGTCGTCGATGCCGACCACGTTCAGGAAAGTCTCTTGCTGGCCGGCGAACGAGGCGTCGGGCAGGTCTTCCGCGGTGGCGGAGGAACGCACGGCGAACGACGCGGCCGGGTTGCCAGCGCTCAGCGTGGCAAAGGCTTCGCCGATGGCTTTCTGCAGGTCGGCCGGGAACGGCTGGGCCTCGACCATGGCGCGGATCTCGGCGCCGGCGGCGGCCAGCGCGCGCACGTCTTCGGTGTCCAGCGCGGCCAGGCGCTTGCTGATCTTGTCGGCCAGGCCGTCGTGGGCCAGGAACTGGCGGAATGCGTGCGCCGTGGTCGCGAAACCGGTCGGCACCCGCACGCCCTGCGGCAGCTGCGAGATCATTTCGCCGAGGCTGGCGTTCTTGCCGCCAACCGCCTCGACGTCGGTCATTCTCAGGTTTTCAAACGGTACGACCAGGGCGGTCGCGTCGAAAAGTGCAGACATGGGGAAGCTCCAGAAGTTGAAACCGGTGCCGCATGCAGACGGCGCGGCACGATCGTTGTCGTTGCTTTGGGTGCGGGCGCGGTGTGCATGGAAAGAATTGGGGCCGGGAAGCGGATTCCCGATAATGGCCCGGATTGTAGGCGTGGCGAGGTTGCCCGCGCCGCAGGACAAGGCCGCATGACCACGCATTCACGCACAGTTTTCTTCATTTCCGACGGCACCGGTATTACCGCGGAGACCTTCGGCAACGCCGTTCTGGCCCAGTTCGAGATGAAACCGCGCCACGTCCGGCTGCCTTTCACCGACACGGTCGACAAGGCCCACCAGGCAGTGCGGCAGATCAACCACACCGCCGAACTCGAGGGCGTGCGCCCCATCGTCTTCACCACGCTGGCCAACATGGACGTGCTGGAAGTGATCGAAACCGGCTGCAAGGGCATGCTGCTGGACATGTTCGGCACCTTCGTGCGGCCGCTGGAAATAGAACTGGGCGTGAAGTCCAACCACCGCATCGGCCGCTTCAGCGACGTCAGCAAGAGCAAGGAATACAACGACCGCATCGCCGCGATCGATTTCAGCCTGCAGCACGACGACGGCCAGAGCAACCGCGACCTCGAAGGCGCCGACGTGATCCTGGTGGGCGTGAGCCGCAGCGGCAAGACGCCTACCTCGCTCTACCTGGCAATGCAGCACGGCCTGAAAGCGGCCAACTATCCGCTGATCCCGGAAGACTTCGACCGCCGCCAGCTGCCGCCGGCCCTGACGCCGCACCGCAAGAAGATCTTCGGACTGACCATCCAGCCCGACCGGCTCAGCGAGATCCGCAACGAGCGCCGGCCGAACTCCCGCTACGCCAGCCTCGAGAACTGCCGCCACGAGGTGAGCGAGGCCGAGGCGATGATGCGGCGCGCCGGCATCCGATGGCTGTCGACCACCACCAAGTCGATCGAGGAAATCGCGACGACGATCCTGCAGGAACTGCGGCCCGAGCGGCTGACGTACTGATTCCGCTGTCTTCTGGATAGCAAAAAGCGCCCGGCTGGCGGGCGCTTTTTCATGGCTGGCTGGACCGACGCGCCCTCAGGCAGGAGCCGATGTGCGAATCAGGTGATCGAACGCGCCCAGCGCCGCCTTCGCGCCGTCGCCCGCCGCGATGATGATCTGCTTGAACGGCACGGTGGTGGCGTCACCCGCCGCGAACACGCCCGGCACCGAGGTCTGGCCGCGTGCGTCGACGATGATTTCGCCGTGCTTCGACAGCTCGACCGTGCCCTTGAGCCAGTCGGTGTTGGGCACCAGGCCGATCTGGATGAACACGCCTTCGAGCTCAACCGTCTTCAGTTCGCCAGTCGCACGGTCCTTGAAGACTAGGCCGTTGACCTTCTGGTCGCCGGTGATCTCGGTGGTCTGCGCATTGGTGAAGATGTCGACGTTGTTCAGGCTCTTGAGCTTGCGCTGCAGAACGGCGTCGGCGCGCAGTTGCGTGTCGAACTCGATCAGCGTGACGTGGCCCACGATGCCGGCCAGGTCGATCGCCGCTTCGACGCCCGAGTTGCCGCCACCGATGACCGCGACGCGCTTGCCCTTGAACAGCGGGCCGTCGCAGTGCGGGCAGTAGGCCACGCCCTTGTTCTTGAACTCGTGCTCGCCGGGCACGTTGATGTTGCGCCAGCGCGCGCCGGTCGAAATGATCACGGTCTTGCTCTTGAGCGAGGCGCCGCTTTCGAGCTGCACCTCGATGAGGTCGTTGCCCGGCACCAGTGCCTTGGCACGCTGCAGGTTCATGATGTCGACCTCGTAGTCGCGCACATGCTCCTCGAGGGCGTGGGCGAACTTGGGTCCTTCGGTTTCCTTGATCGAGATGAAGTTCTCGATGCCCATGGTGTCGAGCACCTGGCCGCCGAAGCGCTCCGAGGCCACGCCGGTGCGGATGCCCTTGCGCGCGGCATACACGGCTGCCGCGGCGCCGGCCGGGCCGCCGCCGACGATCAGCACGTCGAATGCATCTTTGCCGGCAATCTTCTTCGCTTCGCGCTCGACGCCGCTGTTGTCGATCTTGGCGAGGATTTCTTCCAGGCTCATGCGGCCCTGGCCGAATTCGGTGCCGTTCAGGAACACGGTCGGCACGGCCATGATCTGGCGCTCCTTGACCTCTTCCTGGAAGGTGCCGCCTTCGATCATGGTGGCGCGGATGCGCGGGTTCTGCACCGCCATCAGGTTCAGCGCCTGGACCACGTCGGGGCAGTTGTGGCAGGTGAGCGAGACGTAGATTTCGAACTCGAAGTCGCCGTCGAGCGCCTTGATCTGGTCGAGCACGGCCTGCTCGACCTTCGGGGGATAGCCGCCGATCTGCAGCAGCGCAAGGATCAGCGACGTGAATTCATGGCCCATGGGCAGGCCGGCAAAGCGCGGGCCGTGGTTTTCGCTCGGGCGGTTGATGGAGAACGAGGGCTTGCGGTGGTTGTCGTCGCGGCTTTCGGTCAGCTTGACCAGCGGGGACACATCAGCCACGTCCTTCAGCAGCGACAACACTTCGCCCGAGGCCTTGCTGTCGTCGAGCGAGGCGACGATCTCGATCGGCTGCGTGGCGCGTTCGAGGTAACTCTTCAATTGGGCTTTGGTGTTTGCGTCGAGCATGAGGAACTCTCTTTCGATAACTGGAAACTATCAACTGGGGGACAAAAAAGCCCGGGGCCTCGTGAGCGCCCGGGCTTTCGCACCGGGATGCTTAGATCTTGCCGACGAGGTCGAACGACGGAGCGATCGTCTTGTCGCCCTCGTTCCACTTGGCCGGGCACACTTCGTTCGGGTGAGCGGCGGTGTAGACGGCTGCCTTGAGCTTGCGCAGGGTTTCCTTGACGTCGCGGGCGATTTCGTTGGAGTGCACTTCGGCCGTCTTGATGATGCCTTCAGGATTGATAACGAAGGTGCCGCGCAGCGCCAGGCCTTCTTCGGGGATGTGCACGCCGAAAGCGTTGGTCAGCGTGTGGGTCGGGTCGCCCACCAGCGGGAACTTGGCCTTGCCGACGGCCGGCGAGGTGTCGTGCCAGACCTTGTGCGAGAAGTGCGTGTCGGTGGTCACGATGTAGACCTCGGCACCCAGCTTCTGGAACTCGGGATAGTTGTCGGCCGCGTCTTCGACTTCGGTCGGGCAGTTGAAGGTGAACGCCGCCGGCATGAAGATCAGCACAGACCACTTGCCCTTGAGCGTCTCGTCGGACACGTCGATGAACTTGCCGTTGAGGTAGGCCTGGGTCTTGAAGGGCTGGACTTGGGTGTTGATCAGGGACATTGAAATTCCTTAGATGCTGCGGTTGGACAAAGATAAGTGCGAGCCATTAGTATAACTACCAATCGCACACAATCAATAGCTGGTAACTATTAAAAGTATTGGAGCTTGCTATGTTCACGATGGCTGCGAAACGCCGTTGGATGTGAACCAATACGAACGTGTATCAGCATCACACGCATGCAGACCGGCGTAGCATGGGATTGCTTGCAAGCGCGCGTACGCTCCTCTGACAATCCCCTCTTTCAGAACAAGGAAAAAGTCATGAAGGGCGACCCCAAGGTCATCGAACATCTGCAGGCGCAGCTCAAGAACGAGCTGACCGCAATCAACCAGTATTTCCTCCACTACCGCATGCTCAAGCACTGGGGCCTGGACAAGCTGGCGAAGAAGGAATACGAGGAATCGATCGGCGAAATGAAGCACGCCGACAAGCTGATGGACCGCATCTTCATGCTCGACGGCCTGCCCAACCTGCAGGACCTGGGCAAGCTGAACATCGGTGAAGACGTGCCGGAGCTGCTGCGTTGCGACCTCGGTGCCGAGACGGGCGCGCAAGCCACCATCAAGGACGGGATCGCGCATTGCGAATCGGTGCGGGACTATGTGTCGCGCGATCTGCTCCAGGAGATCCTGGACGACACCGAGGAGCACATCGACTTCCTCGAAACCCAGATCGACCTGATCGACAAGGTCGGCCTGCAGAACTACCTGCAGTCGCAGATGGGCGAACTCGACTAAGCAAGGCTTCCGCGCCTGCCAGCCAACGGGACTTCGGTCCCGTTTTTTATTGCTTTACGTAACTTAACCAACCTCAATTAGCAGTCATTCTCATTTGCGCAGATAGAATCCGCGCCTTCGATGACTGCCGCCCGCCCTGACAACCGACGCCGCGCCTACTGGCTCAAGACCCTGCATGAATGGCACTGGGTCAGCTCCGCGATCTGCCTGATCGGCATGATCCTGTTCAGCGTCACGGGTTTCACGCTGAATCACGCCGGCCAGATCGAGGCCAAGCCGGCCGTCACCAGGCTCAGCGGCACGGTCGACGAAGCCTTGCGCGCGCAGCTCGAAAAAAAGTTGCCAGCCGCCAAGGCCGAGAAGGGCAAGGCCCCCCTGCCCTTGGAACTCCAAGCCTGGGTCCAACAGCACTGGGACATCGCCACCGCCGGCCGCGACGCCGAATGGTCGGACGACGAAATCTATCTTTCGCTCCCGCGCCCAGGCGGCGACGCCTGGCTGCGCCTGAACCTGGCCGACGGCGAGATCGAATACGAGCGCACCGACCGCGGCTGGCTCTCCTACTTCAACGACCTCCACAAGGGCCGCAACACCGGCGCCGCGTGGAGCTGGTTCATCGACATCTTCGCGGGCGCCGCGCTGGTCTTCTCGATCACCGGCCTGTTCATTCTCAAGATGCACGCCGGCAACCGTCCGTTCACCTGGCCCATGGTGGGCATGGGACTGGTGGTGCCGGTGCTGCTCGCGCTGCTGTTCATTCACTGATCCATCCGTCGTTTTCACAAAAAAGAGGTTCCCGTGCACGTTCGCTACTCACTCGCGCCGCTTGCCATGTCGGCACTGTTCGCGGCTCCGGCCTTCGCTGCCGGGCTGGCGGTCAACATCGAGATTCCGCGGCTGAATGTCTCCGAATACCACCGCCCCTACGTGGCGACCTGGATCGAGCGCGCCGACAACACGGTCGCCGGCACGCTGGCCGTCTGGTACGACGTGCGCACCAAGACGAACAACCCCGAGGGCGAAGGCACGAAGTGGCTGAAGGACCTGCGCCAATGGTGGCGCCGCGGCGGCCGTGAACTCGCGGTGCCGGTCGACGGAATCACGGGCGCCACCAAGCCAGCCGGCAAGCATCAGTTGAGCTTCACCGAAGGCTCGGCCCAGATGCCCAAGCTCGCGCCCGGCGCCTACAAGCTGGTGGTGGAGGCCGCTCGCGAAGTGGGCGGCCGCGAAGTCGTGAGCATTCCCTTCCAGTGGCCGCCGACCGCCGCCGCGCAGCCGACCGCTTCCGGCAAGGAAGAGCTGGGCGAGATCAAGCTCGAACTCAAGCCCTGACCGAGCCGCCCGACCGCCCCTTACCGCCAGCCCGTCACTTCCAGGATCCAACAACATGAACCATCTCAACCTGCGCGCCGCCAGCCTTGCCATCGCCCTCAGCGCCATCGCCTCGCTGGCCCAGGCGCACAACGCCTGGCTGCTGCCCTCGTCCACCGTGTTTTCCAAGGCCGACACCGTTTCGGTCGACGCCGCGGTGTCGAACGACCTGTTCGTCGCCAACCACGCGCCGCTGCGCCTGGACGGTCTGCAGATCACCGCGCCCGACGGCAGCACCGTCAAGCCCGAGGCCGAAGCCAAGCTCAAGCTGCGCAACGTGTTCGACGTGAACGTGGCACAGACCGGCACCTACCGCATCGCAGTGGTCAACGCCGGCGCGTTCGCGAGCTGGAAGGACAAGGCCACCGGCCAGACCAGGCGCGCACGCGGCACGGCCGAGAGCATTGCCAAGGAAGTACCGGCCGATGCAACGGAAGTGACGATCACGCAGTCGTCCGGCCGCATCGAGACCTTCGTGACCGTCGGCAAGCCTTCGGCGCTCAAGCCGGTCGGCCAGGGCCTGGAACTGGTCTCCGCCGGCAGCCCGACCGACCTGGCCAAGGGCGAGAAAGCCACCTTCACGCTCAACCTCGACGGCCAGCCCGCGAAAGACCTCGAAGTGACCGTGACGGCAGGCAACACGCACTACCGCGACAAGCTCGAGGAAATCAAGCTCAAGACCGACGACAAGGGCCAGTTCAGCGTGACCTGGCCGGCCGCCGGCATGTACTGGCTCGACGCCAGCACCAAGGACAACAAGACCACCGTGCCGCAAGCCAGGGAACGCCGCCTGAGCTACGCCGCCACCCTCGAAGTGATGCCCTGACGCGGCAAGCGCCCTTGGGACTTTCGTTCAGCACCTGGCGCGCCGGCGGCTACGCCAACGCCGCCGTCCCTCGCCCCGCCGACCCTGCCAGTCTCCAGCAGTTGGCAGGCCAGACGATGGGCACCACCTGGTCGCTGCGGTTCGACAACCCGCGGATGCTGCCGCTGGCGGCGGTACGCGCGGCTGTCGAGGGCGCGCTGGGCGTCGTGGTCGCGCAGATGAGTCACTGGGAACAGGATTCGGACATCAGCCGGATCAACCGTGCGCCCGCCCGGTCGCGCCATGTGCTTCCGAAAGAGTTCGCCGAGGTGATGCGCTGCGGGGCAAGCTGGGCAGCTGCCAGCGGCGGGGCAATCGATCCGACGGTGGGACCTCTTGTCGCCTGCTGGGGCTTCGGGCCTTCGGCGGATGAATCCGGATTGCCTTCCGCGCAGGCTCTTGCCGCGGCACGCTCGCACGTCGGCTGGCAGCGGTTGGCCTTCGATGCAGCCGAAGGCTCGCTGACGCAGCCGGGTGGCGTGGCGCTCGACCTTTCCGGCATCGCCAAGGGCTTCGCGGTCGATCACGGTACGCAGGCGCTCCGGGCTTTGGGCCTCGCCGATTTCCTGTTTGAAATAGGCGGCGAGCTGCGGGGCGTCGGGCGGCGTCCCGGCAGGCAGCCGTGGCAGGTGCAGGTCGACACCGGCCTTGCAGCCGCGCAGCGCATCGCGTTGGCCGACTTGGCCGTTGCGACCTCCGGCGACCAGTGGCACCAGCGGGCGCACGAAGGCAAGCGCTGGTCGCACACCATCGACCCGCGCACCGGGGAGCCGGTCGCCCATGCGCTGGCCAGCGTCACCGTGCTGCATGCGCAGTGCATGGAAGCCGACGCACTGGCCACCGTGCTGACCGTGCTGGGGCCCGACGAGGGGTGGAACTTCGCGGAACAGCACGGTGTTGCCGCGTTGTTCGTGAGTCATGGCAATCCATCGCCCACTATGCGAGCCACGAGCGACTGGCCCGCACAAGCCCGGTCATGAACGAGGCCGCCTGGCGCGCGCTCGGCGCGAGCTCTTCCGTGATCGCCTATGGCGCGCTGTGCACCGCCATCTATATGCGCGAGCGCCGCAGAAAAGCGGCAGCCTTGCGTGCCGCCGCCGCGCTGTCGGCCGGCAGCCGCTACGAGCCGCCCACGCTCGTGGTTTTTGCGAGCCAGACAGGCCAGGCGGAAACCATCGCCTGGCAGACGGCCAGGCAGTTGCGAGCGGCCGGCACTGCTGTGCGGGTGATGGAGATGAACACGCTCGATGCCGCGACCCTCGTCGCCGCCCGCAAAGCCGTCTTCATCGCAAGCACCTACGGCGAAGGCGATGCGCCCGACGGCGCCAGCGTCTTCTGCGAGCAAGTGATGGGTTCGCCGCAGCCATTGAGGTCGCTCCGCTACGCAGTGCTGGCGCTGGGTGACCGGCAATACGCCAACTTCTGCGGCTTCGGGCGTGCGCTTGACGAATGGCTGCAAGCTGCGGGCGCCGAGCGCGAGTTCGAGCGTGTCGAGGTCGACAACAGCGATCCGGCCGCACTGGCCGTATGGCAAGCCCGGTGGGGTTCTTCGGCGGATGCCGCGCCCTCCGCCGAAGAGCAAGGCAGCGCCTTCGCGCAATGGCGGCTGACCAGCCGGGAACTGCTCAACCCCGGCAGCGCCGGCGCCCCGGTCTTTCATCTGGGATTGGTGCCTCAGGCCGGTCCGATGCCGCAATGGGCCTCCGGCGACCTGGCGCAAGTGGCGGTCGCGAGCGATCCCTCGCATCCTCGCGACTATTCGATCTCGTCCCTGCATTCCGACGGCGAACTGCAACTCCTCGTGCGGCAGGAACAGCATCCCGACGGCACGCTGGGCGCCGCGTCGGGCCTGCTCACGTCCACCCTCGCGGTCGGTGACAGCGTGGCCGTGCGCCTGCGGCCGCATCGCGGCTTTCGCATAGATGGCAACGAGGCCCGGCCGCTGATCCTCATAGGAAACGGCACGGGCCTGGCGGGGCTGCGCGCCCACCTGCGCGCACGGGCCGCCGCGGGCCAGCACGAAAACTGGCTGGTATTCGGCGAGCGCCAGCAAGCCCACGACTTTCTCTACCGCGACGAAATCGACGCCTGGCAGGCGCAGGGCGTGCTTCGACGCCTCGACATGGTGTTCTCGCGCGACCAGCCGGAGCGCTTCTACGTACAGCACCGGCTGCTGCAATCGGCCGACACCTTGCTGCAGTGGCTGAAGGACGGCGCGGCGATCTACGTCTGCGGGAGCCTGCGGGGCATGGCCTCGGGCGTGGACGCCGCTTTGCGCCAGATCGCCGGCGAGGACCTGGTCAGTGAACTATCGGCGAGCGGACGCTACCGTCGCGACATCTATTGAACGATCGGCCGCCGCAGCCGGGCTCGTCCGAGGCGGTGCGACACTGGAACCCCGGCCCATGCCGGAGCTTTTTTGACTGCGGGATTCCCTACAAATGATGCTGCATGTGCCCGGGGTACTGAGCCCCGACCAGGTTCGCCAGATGCGCGCCGCGCTCGACGCCGCCCCATGGACCGATGGCCGCGAGACCGTCGGCGACCAGGGTGCCCAGGTCAAGCGCAACCGGCAGTTGCCGGAACAATCTCCGGTCGGCCGCGAGCTCGGCAAGACGGTGTTGGCGGCGCTGGCCCGGAATGCCCTCTTCTTCTCGGCCGCGCTGCCGTTGCGCTTCGTGCCGCCGCTGTTCAACCGCTACGAAGGCGGCGAGAACTACGGGGTGCATGTCGACGGTGCGGTAAGAGCCGTGCCCGGCGGGGAGCAGCTGCGGACCGACTTGTCCTGCACCCTCTTTCTCTGCGAGCCGGAGGACTACGACGGCGGCGAACTGGAAGTGATAGACACCTACGGCTCGCACGAAGTGAAGCTGCCTGCCGGCGATCTCATTCTTTATCCGGCCAGCAGCCTGCACCGGGTGCATCCCGTTACCCGGGGCGCGCGGGTTTGTTCGTTCTTCTGGCTGCAGAGCATGGTGCGCAGCGACCAGCAGCGCGGCATGCTTTTCGAACTGGACCAGAGCATCCAGAAGCTGCGGGCGCGGCTTGGCGAGTGCGAGGAAACCGTGGCGCTCACCGGCCACTATCACAATCTTCTGCGGCTCTGGTCGGACGTCTGAATGCTGCAAGCGGGCGTTGCAGGAATCGGTAACACCATAGTTATTGCAAATGCGATAAATTCTTATTTATAATCAGCCACATCCAACAGCCAGCCAACTGCCGCTTTCACCGCCATGATCGTTTGCGTCTGCCGCCGAGTCTCCGACCGCGAAATCGCACGTCACGTGCGCGCGGGCATGACCTTCGACGAAGTCCAATTCGAACTCGGCGTGGCCACCCAGTGTGGCCAGTGTGAAGGTTGTGCGCGCGATATCGTCGCGCAGTGCAGCGCTTCGCACCCGGTCGCCGCCTTGAATTGCGAACCGGGTCCGAGGGCGATCCAGCTTGCCAACTCCATCAAGGAAAGCAAGGCATGGAACTCGTCTCGGCGCTCGGCGGCAGCCTGATCCTGGTCGCAGGCTCGGTCTGGTGGATTTTCCGAAAATAGCGCAGTTAGCGTCTTCGTAGCGGTTTTGCTGCAATCGTGGCACTTTCTTGAGTGCCCGCATTCGAATGGTTGATCGTGTCTGATCGCTTTGCCCCTCCCCCCTCCGTCCTCGGCCTTTCCCGCAATGTCGTCATTGCCGGCAGCGTCATCGTCTTTCATGCGGCAGCGCTCTGGGCACTGCAAAGCGGGTTGCTCCGGCGCGCTGCCGAAGTGGTGATTCCGGTCGAGATCCTGAGCCAGTTCGTCGAGCCGCCGAAACCGAAGGCCGATCCCCCTCC
>NZ_JBXASW010000086.1:0-20979 GCF_058809745.1 Variovorax sp. MPBD4-3 | reverse complement strand
ACCCCCGCCCTCCCCCAGAGGGGGAGGGAGCGACACGGGGGACAGCAGATCCTTGAGCCACTGCATCATTTCTTCCCCCTCCCCGCAAAGTACGTCAACACACTCGCCGCCTTCCCCAGCACACCGGGCACCACCGGCATGCTCGCAACCTGCGGATAGCTCTCCTCGGGCTCGCCGGGCTCCGCCGGCCGAATGCGCACCCGCACGTCGTACCACCCCGCCTGCCCGGTGATCGGGTCCGAGTTGCTGATGGTCCCGCTCGCAGTGCCCTCGCAGGGCAACTCCTCGCTGATCAGGTGGTTCAGCAGGAAGCCCTTGCGCGCCTCGTCGGCTCCCGGTGCCAGTTGCCAGGCGCCGTCGGCCTTGCCGATGGCGTTCCAGGTCCACACCGTGCCCGGCTCCACCGCCTCGCTGTAGCGCAGCATGCAGCGCACCTGGCCCCACCGGCTCTCGACCCAGCACCAGCCGCCGTCCGCAATGCCCGCCGCCTGCGCGGTCAGCGGATTCACGTGCAGGTAGTTGTGGCTGTGGATCTGCCGCAGCCACGCGTTCTGCGAGTCCCACGAGTGGTACATCGCCATCGGCCGCTGCGTGAGCGCGTTGAGCGGATAGGCGGCCAGGTCGGTCGCCGCTTCTTCGAGCGGCGGATACCAGAATGGCAGCGGGTCGAAGTATTTGTCGATGCGCTCGCGCAATGCATCGGGCGGTTGCCGCCCCGGGCTCTTGCCCTGTGCCGCGAGCCTGAAGCTCTGCAGCGTGTCGGAATACAGCGCCAGCTGCACCGGGTCGTTGCGCTGGCGCCAGCCCTTGTCTTTTGCAAAGTCCAGGTACTCCCGGTTCCAGTTGCGCATGTAGTGCATGGTCTCGGGCATGTGGTACTGGAACACGCAGTTGTTCTGCGCATAGGCCTCCCACTGCTTGGGGTTGGGCGCGCCGCGCAGGTGCTCGGTGCCGTCCTTGCCGCGCCAGCCCATGAGAAAGCCGATGCCCGGCTGCGGCTCGAAGTTGACGACGAAGTCCGGGTAGCCCGTGTACTTGCGCCCGCCCTCCGGCGTGGTGAAGGCCGGAAACTTCAGCCGCGAAGCCAGCTCGATCAGCACCTCCTGGAACGGCCTGCACTCGCCCGTCGGCGGCACCACCGGCACGCGCACCGAATCGACCGGCCCGTCGAACTCCGAGATCGGCCGGTCGAGCATGCCCATCACGTCGTGCCGCTCGAGGTACGTGGTGTCGGGCAGCACCAGGTCTGCGAAGGCCACGGTCTCGCTCTGAAAGGCGTCGCACACCACCAGGAACGGGATCATGTGCTCGCCCTTCTCGTCCTTGCGGTTGAGCATCTCGCGCACGGCCATGGTGTTCATGCTCGAATTCCAGGCCATGTTGGCCATGAAGATCAGCAGCGTGTCGATGCGGTAGGGGTCGCCCTTGGCCGCGTTGGTGATCACGTTGTGCATGAGCCCGTGCGCCGACAGCGGGTGCTCCCACGAGAAGGCATGGTCGATGCGTATCGGTGAGCCGTCGGGGTTGATGGCCAGCTCGTCCGGGCCGGCCGGAAAGCCGAGCGGAGCCGCATTGAGCGGCGTGTTCGGCTGGATCATGCCGGGGTCGTTGAAGGCCCGGTAGTTGGGCACGATGTGGCGCGGATACGGCGCCTTGTGCCGGAAGCCGCCGGGCGCGTCGATGGTGCCGAGTACGCTCATCAGCACCGCCAGCGCGCGCACCGTCTGGAAGCCGTTGGAGTGCGCCGCCAGCCCGCGCATTGCATGGAAGGCCACCGGCCGCGCCTGCGTGGTCGGGTGCTTCTTGCCCCAGGCGTCGGTCCACGGAATCGGCAGCTCGAAGGCCTGCTTGAGCGCGGTCTCGCCCATCTCGCGCGCTAGTTTGCGGATACGCGCCGCGTCGATGCCGGTGATGGCCTGCGCCCAATCGGGCGTGCAGGCGGCCACGCGTTCGCGCAGCAACTGGAACGACGGCGCCACGCGCGTGCCGTCGGCCAGCGTGTAGTGCCCTTCGAGCGCCGGGTCGCAGCCGTCTGCGATGCCTTCGGGGTACGCGTTCTTCACGCTGCCGCTGGCCTTGTCCCACACCAGCTTGTTGTGCGGATTGCGTCCGTCGCCGGGCGGGCCGCGTTGCGGGTCGGGGTCGAAGGCGAAGAGGCCCTGCCGCTCGCAGTCGTCGAGCACCACGAGCTGCGGCGCATTGGTGAAGCGCTTGAGGAAGGCATGGTCCACGAGTTCGCTTGCGATCAGCTCGTGCAGCAGCGCCATGAACAGCGCGCCGTCGGTTCCCGGCTTGATGGGAATCCACTCGTCGGCAATGGCCGAATAGCCCGTGCGCACCGGGTTGATCGAGATGAAGCGCCCGCCCGAGCGCTTGAACTTGCTGATCGCGATCTTCATCGGGTTGCTGTGATGGTCTTCGGCGGTGCCGATCATCACGAACAGCTTGGCGCGCTCCAGGTCGGGCCCGCCGAACTCCCAGAAGCTGCCGCCGATGGTGTAGATCATTCCCGCGGCCATGTTGACCGAGCAGAAGCCGCCGTGCGCCGCATAGTTGGGCGTGCCGAACTGGCGCGCGAACAGGCCGGTGAGCGCCTGCATCTGGTCGCGGCCGGTGAACAGCGCGAACTTCTTCGGGTCGGTGGCGCGGATCTTCGCGAGGCGCTCGGTCAGCAGGTCGTAGGCGCGCTCCCAGCTGATGGGCTCGAACTCGGCCGCCCCGCGCTCGCTGCCGGCCTTGCGCAACAGCGGCTGCGTGATGCGCGCGGGCGACACCTGCTTCATGATCCCCGACGAACCCTTGGCGCAGATCACGCCCTGGTTCAGCGGATGGTCCGGGTTGCCGTCGATGTAGCGCACCTCCGGGCCCTTCTCGCCCTCGCGCAGATGCACGCGGATGCCGCAGCGGCAGGCGCACATGTAGCAGGTGGTGGTCTTGACCGTGGTGTCGGCCGTGGGAGTGGGCGCCGACAGCGGGTCGTGCACGGGCTCGCGGGACAGGAAACTGAACACTGTCGGTCCTTTGTTTTCAGGCGTGGCGCAGCCGATGTTAGGCACACCCGATCAATCGGAAAAGCGCAGAATATCTCTCACCATGACCGAAAAAACAGATCAACTTTCGGCGCAGCGCCTGCGCCTGAACCTGCGGCAGCTGGAGGTGTTCGTGGCCACCGCGCGCGGCGGCAGCACCCGCGCGGCGGCAGACCGCATCGCGCGTTCGCAGTCGGCCGCGAGCAGCGCGCTGGCCGACCTGGAAACCTCGGTCGGCGTGCTGCTGTTCGACCGCATCGGCCGCCGGCTGGTGCTCAACGAGAACGGCCGCGCCCTGCTGCCCAAGGCGCAGGCGCTGCTCGACCAGGCCGGCGAGGTGCAGGCCCTGTTCAGTGCCGAGCATGCGGCGCCGTTGCGCGTGGCGGCGAGCTTCACCATCGGCGAATACCTGCTGCCCGAGCGTATGTCGCAATGGACCGCGCTGCATCCGCAGAGCCAGGTGCGGCTGCACATCGCCAACACGCGCGACGTGATCGAGGCGGTGGCGGGCTTCGACGTCGACGTGGGTTTCATCGAAGGCCCGCAGACCCACCCCGACCTGGTGGTGCGCGCATGGCGCAGCGACGAACTGGTGATCGTGGCCGCGCCGGGCCATGCACTGGCGGGCCGCGTGGCCACGCACAAGCAACTGTCGCAGGCCACCTGGGTGCTGCGCGAGCACGGCTCGGGCACGCGGCAGGTCACCGATGCCTGGCTGATCCAGAACCTGGAGCAGGTGAACGTGGGCTTCGAACTCGGCAGCACCGAGGCCATCAAGCGCGTGGTGGCCACGGGCACCGGGCTGGCCTGCCTGTCGCGCTACACCGTGGCGCAGGCGCTGGAAGACGGGCACCTGGTCGAACTGCGCACGCGGCTGCCGGCCGGCGTGCGCAAGCTGGCGACGGTGATGCACCGCGACAAGCTGCTGGGCGGCGCAACCGCCGACTTCCTGCGCCACTGCGGCGCCACGGTGCCGCGCATGGCCACCAGCGCCACCGCGCGCTGAGCGCTCAGCCCGCGCTCAGCCCATGTGCAGCACGCGCGCCGTGTGGCGCGCGATCACCGCTTCTTCATCGGTGCGCAGCACCCAGGCGCTCACAGGGCTGCTGGCCGCGGTCAGCCGCGCAGCGCCGTCCCGGTTGGCGGCTGCATCCATCTGCACGCCCAGCCAGGCGCAGTCTTCGAGCATGCGTTGGCGAAGCGGCGCGTCGTTCTCGCCGATGCCTCCGGTGAACACGATGGCGTCCACGCCGCGCAAGGCGCCCGCCAGCATGCCCATGTGCTGCACCACCTGCTCCACGAAATGCGCGATCGCCTCGGCAGCCGCCGGCTCTGCCGAAGCCTGCAGCGCACGCATGTCGCTCGACACGCCCGACAGCCCCAGCAGCCCCGATTCGCGGAACAGCAGCTTCTCGACCGCGTCGGCCGACATGCCGCGCGATCGCATCAGGTAGGCCACCACGGCCGCGTCGATGCGGCCGCATCGCGTGCCCATGGTCAGGCCGTCCAGCGGAGAGAAGGTCATGGTCGTCGCGACCGAGCGGCCGTTGAACATGCCGCACATCGACGCGCCGTTGCCCAGGTGCGCGACGATCACGCGCCGCTGCGCCAGCTCGGGCGCGATGCCCGCGAACTGCGCGACGATCGATTCATAGGAAAGGCCATGGAAGCCGTAGCGCCGCACGCCAGCGTCATGCAACTCGCGCGGCAACGCAAAGCGCCGGTTGACCTCCGGCTGCACTGCATGGAAGGCCGTGTCGAAGCAAGCCACCTGCGGCACGCCCTCGAAGGCGGCCATGGCCGCGCGCACGCCGGCCAGGTTGTGCGGCTGGTGCAGCGGCGCGAGGGGCTCCAGCTTGGCGAGTGCATCGAGCAATGCCGCGTCGACGTGCAACGGCGCCACGAAGTCCGTGCCCCCATGCACGATGCGGTGCCCCACCGCCGCGATGCGCCCGCCCTCGCCTTGCTGCGCATGCCATTCGAGCAGCGCGGCCAGCGCGCCCTGGTGCGAGGCGCGTGCGCCATCGAGCGGCTCGTCGAGCAGCGTCTTACCCTGTGCATCGCGAACGCGCAGCCGCGCCTGCAGCCCCGCGCCCAGACCGTCCGCCTGGCCCGACCAGCGCGCAGACGGCAACGCATCGCCGCCGCCCGGATGTGCCGCATCGAACAATGCGACCTTGATGGACGAGGAGCCCGCGTTGAGCGTCAGCAGCGAATCGGTCATGGGTTCTTCAGACGTAGTCCTTGTACTTGTCGAGGAATCGTACCGGCTTGGACAGCGCGTCGCGGCGGAACGGGTCGCCCAGCTCGCGGGTGCACATGATCTCGATGACGCAGGTCTTGCCTTCGTTCATCTGCATGTCGATGGCCTTCTTCAGCGCCGGGCCCACGTCTTCGAGCTTGTCGACCACGATGCCTTCGGCGCCCATGGCCTTGGCGATGCCCGCGAAGCTTTCGCTTTCAAGCTCGCCCGCCACGAAGCGGCGGTTGTAGAAGTCGACCTGGTTCTTCTTCTCCGCGCCCCACTGGCGGTTGTGGAACACCACGGCCGTGACCGGAATGTCGTGGCGCACCGCCGTCATGATTTCCACCATGCTCATGCCCCAGGCGCCGTCACCGGCATAGGCCACCGCCGGGCGGTCGGGCGCGGCGCACTTGGCGCCGATCATGGTGGGCAGCGAGTAGCCGCAATTGCCGAAGCTCATCGGCGCGAAGAAGCTGCGCGGCTCCTCGAAGCGCAGGTAGCTGTTGGCAATGGCGTTGATGTTGCCGATGTCGGTGGAGACCATCACGCGCGGCGGCATGGCCTTCTCCAGCTCGCGCAGCACCTGGCGCGGGTGCAGGTAGCTGCCGCCGGTGGGCGTCTTCTCGCCCTTGGCTTCCTCGATGGCGTCGAGGCTGAACTGGTCGCGCTCGTGGGTCCACTCGTCGAGTTCCTTTTCCCACGCGGCCTTTTCGGCCTTGATCTTGTCGGCGCGCTCGGCCTTGGTGGCGTCGCAGGCCAGCGTCTTGCCCTGCAGGCGCTTGAGCAGTTCCTTGGCCGTGGCCTTGGCGTCGCCGTGGATGCCGACGGTGATCTTCTTCACCAGGCCCAGGTTGGTGTGGTCGGCCTCGACCTGGATGATCTTCGCGTCTTTCGGCCAGTAGTCCATGCCGTGCTGCGGCAGCGTGCCGAAGGGGCCCATGCGCGAGCCCAGAGCCAGCACCACGTCGGCCTGCGCGATGAGCTTCATCGCCGCCTTGGAGCCCTGGTAGCCCAGCGGGCCGGCCCACAGCGGATGGCTCGCGGGGAAGGAGTCGTTGCGCAGGTAGCCATTGGCCACCGGCGCGCCCAGGCGCTCCGCCAGCGCCTTGCACTCTTCCACCGCATCGCCCATGACCACGCCGCCGCCCGAGAGGATCACCGGGAACCTGGCCGAGGCCAGCAGCTCGACCGCCGCGTTCAGGCTGTTCTCTCCGCCCGCGCCACGCTCCACGCGCATCGGCTTCGGGATCTCGCACTGGATCTCGCCATAGAAGTAGTCGCGCGGAATGTTGAGCTGCGTCGGGCCCATCTCGGAGATGGCGCGGTCGAAGCAGCGCGCGGTGTACTCGGCCATGCGCTTGGGGTTGTTGACGTGGCCCTGGTACTTGGTGAACTCCTGGAACATCGGCAGCTGGTTGGCTTCCTGGAAGCCGCCGAGGCCCATGCCCATGGTGCCGGTCTCGGGCGTGATCATCACCACCGGGCTGTGCGCCCAGTAGGCGGCGGCAACGGCCGTCACGCAGTTGCTGATGCCGGGGCCGTTCTGGCCGATGACCAAGCCGTGGCGGCCGGACACTCGCGCATAGCCGTCGGCCATGTGGGCGCCGCCCTGCTCGTGCACCACCGGGATCAGCCGGATGCCGGCGGGCGCAAAGATGTCCATAGCGTCCATGAAGGCCGAGCCCATGATGCCGAAGATGTCGGTCACGCCGTTGGCGACCATGGTCTCGACGAATGCCTCGGAGGGCGTCATCTTCTGCACGCCCTTGACGGCTTCGCGGGTGGGGGCTGCGGCTGGCTTCTGGCTCATGGAAGGCGTCTCCTGAAAGGATGATGGGCGTTGGTTTGCACCCAAAAAGTCGGAACGACTTGTTCCGGAATTCATTCCGGCGGAATATAGGACGGCATCGGCACGGCGTCAAACAATTTACAAAAATCGGTACGCCTTGTCTCTTTTTTTGTAAAACATCTATGATCCGCCCCATGAAGATCGTCAAAGGGCTCCCCGTGGAAGCCGCCGAACCGGCGGGCGACACACCCACCATGCGCCTGTTCGCGCTGCTCGAAGTCATGGCCGCGAAAGACCAGCGCTATTCGCTGCAGGGCCTGGTGGAAGAAACCGGCCTGCCCAAGCCCACGCTGCACCGCATGCTCCAGCAGCTCGAGGGCGCGGGGCTGCTGCAGCGCGAAGGCGACGGCCGGCACTACGGCATCGGCACGCGGCTGCGGCGGCTGGCCGAGAACCTGCTGCTCAACGACAGCCTGCACGGCGCGCGCCACACGGTGCTGCGCCAGCTGGTGGAGGAAATCGGCGAAAGCTGCAACCTCACGGCGCTGTCGGGCAGCGAGGTGGTGTACCTCGACCGCGTGGAAACCGCCGCGCCGCTGCGCTTCTACCTGCACTCGGGCTCGCGCGTGCCTGTGCACTGCTCGGCCAGCGGCAAGATCTTTCTCTCCCAGATGAGCCCGGCGCAACGCCGGCGGCTGCTGTCGAACGCGCCGCTGGAGCCGTACACGCCCAAGACACTGACCGACCCCGATGCGCTGGAAAAGGAAGTGCAGCGCATCCGCAAGGACGGCTACGCCATCGACCACGAAGAGTTCCTGCCCGGCCTCCTGTGCATCGCCACGCTGGTGCCTTCAGGCGACGACGCGCCCTCCAACCTCTGCATCGCGGTGCAGGCGCCGGTGATGCGACTCGATGCGGCCAAGGCGAAGACGCTGCTGCCAGCAATGCAGCGTGCAGCCAAGGCACTGAGCCGCATCGATGCCAGCGCGGCGTTCTCCGACCGCGCGCAGGCCTGACCCTTCTTCTTTCCAGAAAGCCCAACGTGACCGACACCGCCGACCTTCGCCCCGACCGGATGCTCAGCGTGCGCGAGGTGTTCGGCATCGACACCGACCTGCAGGTGCCCGCCTTCAGCGAACGCGACGACCACGTGCCCGAAGTCGATGCCGTCTACCGCTTCAACCCCGACGTGACGCTCGCCATCCTGGCCGGCTTCACGCGCGACCGGCGGGTGATGGTGCAGGGGCTGCATGGCACCGGCAAGTCGACGCACATCGAGCAGGTGGCGGCGCGCCTGAACTGGCCCTGCGTGCGACTGAACCTCGACGGCCACATCAGCCGGCTCGACCTCGTCGGCAAGGACGCGGTGGTGCTGCGCGAAGGCAAGCAGGTCACCGAGTTCCAGGAAGGCATCGTGCCCTGGGCGCTGCAACGGCCGGTGGCGCTGATCTTCGACGAGTACGACGCGGGCCGGCCCGACGTGATGTTCGTCATCCAGCGCATCCTGGAGCGCGACGGCAAGTTCACGCTCATGGACCAGAACAAGGTGCTGCGGCCGCACCCCTTCTTCCGCCTGTTCGCCACCGCCAACACGGTGGGGCTGGGCAACCTCAACGGCCTGTACCACGGCGCGCAGCGGCTCAACCATGCGCAGATCGACCGCTGGAACATCGTGGCCTCGCTCAACTACCTGCCGGCCGATGAAGAAATCGCCATCGTGCAGGCGCGCGTGCCTTCGCTGGCCGACGAGGCGGGCACGAAGCTGGTCGCGTCGATGGTGGCCGTGGCCGACCTCACGCGCAAAGGCTTTGCGGCGGGCGACCTGTCGACGCTGATGTCGCCGCGCACCGTCATCACCTGGGCCGAGAACATCGAGATATTCAAGGACCCGGCGCTCGCATTCCGTCTCTCCTTCGTCAACAAGTGCGACGACGCCGAACGGCCGCTGGTGGCCGAATACTTCCAGCGCTGCTTCGACCGCGAGCTGAAGGAGTCGCACCAGCTCTGCGCAGGTCCGCGCGAATGAACCCCGAGCCCGCGAGCGCGATGCAGCGCCGCGTGCGGCAGGAGGAGCAGGTCGCGGAGCTTTGCGCGGGCGTGGTGCGCGCCTTCAGCGGTGAGCGCGACCTGCACTTTCGCGGACGGCGGCTGCACCGTGGCCGCATCGCGCTGCCGTGGTTCGCGCCGCACCTGCATCCTTCGCCCGACACCGACGACTTTGCTTCGTTCCGCGGCGTGGCCGACGGGCTCGCGCTGCGGCTCACCGTGTCGGATGCGGCGCTGCATGCAACACTGCAGCCACAGGAGCCGGTCGAACGCATGCTGTTCGAAATGCTGGAGCAGTTCCGCGCCGAGGCGCTCGCGCCCGACGCCATGGCCGGCATGCGCCGCAACCTGCGGCACCGGCATGAGCAATGGTCGCTGGCCTTCCATCACTCGGGGCTGACCGACACCGCGCGCGGCCTGCTGCTGTACGCCGTGGCGCAGATCTGCCGCGCCCGCGTGAGCGGCCAGCAGGTGGTACAAGAAACAGAGGACATGCTCGAAGCCACGCGCTTCGCGCTTGCGCCGCTCATCGGCAATGCCCTGGCGGGCCTGCGCAGAGACCGCGCCGACCAGGCCGCCTATGCGGTGCATGCCCTCGCCATCGCACGAACCGTGGCCGCGATGCTGCACGAGGCCGGCGAGGAAGGCAGCGGCGCCGCGCGCGATCCGCATGTGGACGACAAGCGCAGCGTGTTCAGCCTCGTGGCCGACATGGACCAGGAGATCGTCGAGCGCTTCACCACCGTCGAGTCGGGCCGCAGCACGGTGCTCGACGACGCGGGCGGCGCCTACCGCGTCTTCACCACGGCCTACGACCGCGAGCACGACGCTGCCACGCTCGCGCGCAAGGAAGTGCTCGCGCAGCACCGTGAAAAACTCGACCGCCGCATCGCCGCGCAGGGCGTGAACATCGCCCGCCTCGCGCGAGAGCTGCGCGCCCTTCTGGCAGAGCCGGAGCGCGACGGCTGGGACGGCGGGCAGGAAGAAGGCCTGATCGACGGGCGCAGGCTCGCGCAGCTCGTCGCATCGCCCACCGAGCGCCGGCTGTTCCGCACCGAGCGCATGGAGCCGCTGGCCGACTGCATCGTCACTTTCCTCATCGACTGCTCGGGCTCGATGAAGGAGCATGCCGAATCGGTCGCGATGATGGTCGACGTGTTCGCACGCGCGCTCGAACAGGCCGGCGTGGCCAGCGAAGTGCTGGGCTTCACCACCGGCGCGTGGAACGGCGGTCGGCCACAGCGCGAATGGGTGCGTGCCGGCCGGCCGCCCCACCCCGGCCGCCTCAACGAGCGCAGCCACCTCGTCTTCAAGGCGGCCGGCACACCGTGGCGCCGCGCGCGCCCCGCAATGGCGGCGCTGCTGAAGGCCGACCTGTTCCGCGAAGGCATCGACGGCGAGGCGGTCGACTGGGCCTGCACGCGGCTGCGCCAGCGCGGCGAGGCGCGCAAGCTGCTGCTCGTGATCTCCGACGGCTCGCCGATGGACAGCGCCACGCACCTGGCCAACGACGCGCACTACCTCGACCACCACCTGCGAGACGTGGTCGCGCGCCAGGAGCAGCGCGGCGACATCGCCCTTGCAGGCATCGGCGTGGGCCTCGATCTGAGCCCCTGCTACAGCCGCAGCCATGTGCTCGACCTGGCCGGCAGCAGCGGCAACACCATCTTTCGCGAGGTGATCGGGTTGATGGCCGGGCGCCACCGCCGCTGACGCGTTACGGTCTCATGGACTCAATGTCGGCAATCGTGTCCGCACTCCTGGTGCCACCACTGGCACCGGCCACGCTGGCCTACAGCCTGTGCGTGGTGTTCGCGGCCGGCATCGTGCGCGGCTTCGCGGGCTTCGGCTTCTCGGCCATCACGGTGGCGGGCATGTCGCTGGTGGTGTCGCCCGCGCTGGTGGTGCCCGCGATCTTCATGCTCGAGATACTGGCGAGCCTGAGCCAGCTGCGCGGCATCGCGCGCGACATCGACATGCCGTGGCTCAGTTGGCTGATGCTGGGCAACCTCATCTGCATTCCCATCGGCGTGGCGCTGCTCGCGTGGCTGCCGGAGACGCCGCTGCGGCTGCTGATCGGCGCGCTGCTGATGTCGGCCGCCTTGCTGCTGCGCGCCGGCGCGCGCGCCACCCTCGTGCCGACACGCGGCGTGCGCTTGTCGGCGGGGCTGGCGTCGGGCTTCATCAACGGCGTCGCGGCCATCGGCGGCATCGCCATCGCCGTTCTGCTGAGTACCGCGAAGATGGCGCCGGCCAGATTGCGCGCCACGCTGATCGCGCTGCTGCTGTTCAGCGACGTGGTGTCGCTGGTCTGCGCGGCGCTGATGCCGTCATCGGCGCATGCGTCGGGCAACCTGCTGGGGCCGGACACCCTGAAGTGGGCGCTGTGGCTGGCACCGGCGATGCTTGCAGGCATCTGGTGGGGACAGCGCTCGTTCAAGGGCGTGTCGCCGGAGCAGTTCAGGAAGCATGTGCTGAATCTGCTGATCGGGTTGGCGGCGGTGAGTGTGGTGCGGTCGGTGGCTGGGTTAATTTCTTGATCGTTTATCAAAGCCCATCTAATTGTTAATGCACAGGTGCTCCGTAGGGCGTCTCTTTTGCGCAGTCCTCCAATCGGCTATCTTCATGACACAAAATAAGTTGATCAGGGAGTGCCATGGGAATGGTGGATGCAAGCGTGCAGCCGCACGCGGAGGAGCGCGCGCGCCCACAAGAAGCACCTGACGCTGGAGGTGCAGCGCATCCGTCGCTCATCGCGCTGTGCACGATCGCACGCTTTCACCAGATTGCAGCCGATGCGTTATTGCTGGCCCATCAACTGGGCCTTGCATCCACTGAGGCTGTCGACACCGCCACGCTGCTGGGCGCAGCCAAGCACCTGGGCCTGAAGGCCAAGTCCTCCCGCACCACACTGGATCGCCTGTCCCTGACACCGCTGCCGGCGTTGGCCGTTTTGCGGGACGAGTCCGGTCAGGAACGCTTCGTCATCCTCGCCCAGTGCGACGCTCAACGCGTCCTGCTGCAAGACCCTTCGTCTTCGAACGGCCGCCCGGTCATCGAACCCCTGGAAGTCTTCGCCGCGCACTGGACAGGCGAACTCATCCTCATCACCAGCCGCGCAAGCCTCGCAGGCGAACTCGCCAAGTTCGACTTCTCCTGGTTCATCCCCAGCCTCGTCAAGCACAGGAAGCTGCTGGGTGAAGTGCTCTTCATCTCCTTCATCCTGCAGCTGTTCGCACTGGTCAGCCCGCTGTTCTTCCAGGTCGTCATGGACAAGGTGCTCGTGCACCGGGGTCTGACTACGCTGGACGTGCTGGTCATCGGCTTGCTGGTCGTCGTCGTCTTCGAATCTTTGCTCAATGGCCTGCGCAGCTACGTCTTCAGCCACACCACGAACCGCATCGACGTCGAACTCGGCGCACGCCTGTTCCGCCACCTCGTGCAATTGCCCCTGGCCTACTTCCAGGCCCGGCGGGTCGGCGATTCCGTCGCCCGCGTGCGCGAACTGGAGAACATCCGCAGCTTCCTGACCGGCAATGCCCTCACGGTGCTGCTGGACGTCGTCTTCTCCATCGTCTTCGTGGCCGTCATGCTGTTCTACAGCGTGCCCCTCACGTTGATCGTGCTGGCAAGCATGCCGCTGTACTTCGGCCTGAGCCTGGCGGTGGTGCCCATCCTGCGCAGCCGCCTGGACGAGAAGTTCGCGCGCGGCGCGGAGAACCAGGCCATGCTGGTGGAGACCGTCAGCGCCATCCAGACCGTCAAGGCCACCGCGCTCGAACCGGCCTTCGGGCGCCGCTGGGACAACCAGCTCGCTGCCTACATCTCCGCGAGCTTCCGCACCCAGAACCTTGCGAGCTGGGCACATGAGGGCGTGAACCTCATCGGCAAGCTCGTCAATGCCGCCACCCTCTGGTACGGCGCGCACCTGGTGATGAACAACGACCTCACGGTCGGCCAGTTCGTCGCCTTCAACATGTTCGCCCAGCGCGTGTCACAGCCCATCATGCGCATGGCCCAGCTGTGGACCGACTTCCAGCAGACCGGCATCTCCATGGCGCGCCTGGGCGACATCCTCAACACCCGCACCGAAGTCCCGCCCAGCACCGCCGCCCAACTCCCGGCGCTGAAGGGCCGCGTGACCCTGGACAACCTGACCTTCCGCTACCGCCCCGAGGCGGCTCCGGTGCTCAACGGCGTCAGCCTCGATGTGCGCCCCGGCGAAGTCATCGGCATCGTCGGGCGCTCGGGCTCGGGCAAGAGCACGCTGACCAAGCTCATCCAGCGCCTGTACGCCCCCGAGCAAGGGCGCCTGCTGGTCGACGGCATCGACATCAGCCTGATCGACGCGGCGCAGCTCAGAAGACAGGTGGGCGTGGTCTTGCAGGAGAACACCCTCTTCAACCGCAGCGTGCGCGAGAACATCGCCATCGTCGATCCGGCGGCGCCGCTGGATGCGGTGATCCAGGCGGCCCAGCTGGCGGGTGCCCATGAGTTCATCAGCGAGCTGCCCGAGGGCTACGACACCATGGTGGGCGAACAAGGTGCCAGCCTCTCCGGTGGGCAGCGCCAGCGCATCGCCATTGCCAGAGCCCTGTTCACCCACCCGCGCATCCTGATCTTCGATGAGGCCACCAGCGCGCTGGACTACGAGAGCGAGGCCATCGTGCAGCGCAACATGGCGCACATCTGCAAGGGGCGCACGGTCTTCATCATTGCCCACCGCCTCTCTGCAGTGCGCCATGCCAACCGCATCATCGTGATGGACAAGGGCAAGATCGTCGAAGGCGGCACGCACGAGAGCCTGCTCGCCCGGCCCAAGGGCATCTATGCGCACCTGTGGAACATGCAAGGCGGTGGGCACCCGACAGAGGCGAGTGACGGGACTGGATCGGGGGCTGCGGTATGACACAGGAAGTCTCCACCACCGCCTCTGCGGCCAACGCGCCAAGCGTTCGTCATCCGATCTTCGAACTCCTGGGGCGCTACAAGGCGATCTTCCAGGCTGCCTGGAAACACCGCCGCGAACTGGCAGGCCCTAGGCGCCTGGCCGATGAAGCAGCCTTCCTGCCCGCGGCACTGAGCCTGCAGGACACCCCCGTGCACCCCGCGCCCAGGCGACTGGCCTATGGGCTGATCGCCCTGTTCCTCATTGCGCTGGCCTGGTCCATCTTCGGGCAGATCGACATCGTGGCGGTGGCGCCCGGCAAGATCATCGTGAGCGAACGCACCAAGATCATCCAACCGCTGGAGGTGAGCGTGGTCAAGCGAGTGCTGGTCAGGGATGGAGACCACGTCGAAGCGGGCCAGCCGCTGGTCGAGCTTGACCCCACCACCGCCAACGCCGACAAGACCAGCGTCGACGAACAGCTCAAATCCGTGCAATCCGAGGTGCTGCGCACGCGCGCACTGCAGCAGGCACTCAACGCGACCACAGCCTCCCGCGCACCCGAGCTGGGCAAGAACATTCCCGGCAATTGGTCGGAGGTCGAGATCAATGCCGCCAAAGCCCAGTTGAGCGACGAATGGAGCGACATCACGGCCAAGCTCGCCAAGGCAGCCGCGGAGATCAGCCGCCGCCAGGCCGAGATCGCCACTGTGCGCGAGATGGTCGCCAAGCTGGAGACCACGGTGCCGATTGCCAGGCAAAGAGAGGCCGACTTCCATCAACTGGCCAACCAGGGCTTCATGTCCAGCCATGCGAACCAGGACCGCACGAGGGAGCGCATCGAGTTGGAGCGCGACCTTGCGACCCAACGGGCAAGGCTGGCCGAGGCCAATGCCACGCTGCGGGAGAGCGAGAACACGAGGTCCGCCTACATCGCAGAGACCAGGCACAGCCTCAGAACACGCGAAGCAGCGGCAGAGCTCAAGCGCCAGCAGGGCACGCAGGAACTGACCAAGGCGGGTCAGCGCGAACGCTTGACGACCTTGAAGGCGCCGGTGGCCGGCACTGTGCAGCAACTGGCCACGTATACCGAAGGCGGCGTGGTTACGGAAGCGCAGCCCCTGATGGTGATCGTGCCCGACGGCGCGCAGGTTACGGCAGAGGTGACGCTGGACAACAAGGACATCGGCTTCGTGAGTCCGACGCAGGAAGCGGCGATCAAGCTGGAGACGTTTCCGTACACGCGCTATGGGACGGTGAATGCGACCGTGAAGACGGTGACGGCGGATGCGGTGAATGACGAGAAGCGCGGGGCGATCTTTCCGGTGACGCTGAACCTCAACGACACGACCATCGATGTGGATGGCAGGCCGATCAAGTTATCCCCAGGGATGAACCTGACGGCGGAGATCAAAACGGGTCAGCGACGAATCATCGAGTTCCTGCTCAGCCCCGTGCAGAGAGCGACAAGCGAAAGCTTAAGAGAAAGATGAAGCCTAGTTCGTCACGGGCGACTTGCGGACGACATGATGCTTGCCGCTCAAATATTGATTGTTCAATGAATATGAGCACACAGTTCAATTTATGAATTTTCAACATCTCTCTAATACAAAATCGAGAAATTTAAAATAAACCACTCTACCCAATAACATCTCAAAATGTTTTCAATTCAAAAAGAAAGCTGGGCGGTATTTTTCTTAATTGCGTGCATTCCACTTTTCCCTCAGGGAATATGAGCGCTCTTAAAAAAACGCTTCTCGACTCAAACGCAATGCGAGCAATTTACGCGATATGTTTAACTACGTACATAGCATGGAGGGCACATTCTGAAAATTGAATGGAAAAGGGCACCATACAGTCAGCAAACTGCAAAATATGAAAATTAAACTATTACCACTTCTTCTTTCACTCTTGCTTTTGCAATCTTGTCGATTGACAAATTCCGAAGGCAGAGTGTACATAGACTCATCAAACTATAAGTATCAATCTATGAGCTCTCAGTCCCCGACAGAAATCGCCAATGCCATTGTTAAAAATCGGGAGTCGAAAATCATTCTTGTGGCTTGTCCAACATCAACGCCTTTCATGATTATCCCCCTCCAAGAATTACTATCAATAAATTCCAACCTCAGCATTTACCTCGTTCGGGACGATTGCCTGCGATAGATTTCAAAAAAGGGAGAAGTAATGAAAAAATACTTAGATATCGTTAAAAAAGAAATTAAAAAACCCCTAAAGGATGCGCCCGTGGTAGCGGGGGATGTTTGGATAGCAAATCAAGGGGAATCTGGACTCGGGTTCGACTGGATACAAGGCCGCTTGCTTTCAAGAGATCAAATATAGCCTGGAATTTTAGAGATCAAGACGGGAAAGCGCAGAGTTATTGAATTCCTGCCAAGCCCAGTTCAAAAGGCCACCAGCGAGAGTGTGCGGCAAAAATGAGCATCGCAATAACTTTCTTATTCATTCCACAGCCATTATTTGCACTCTAGGAAATTAAAGATGAGAACAAAAAAAATATTTTTGCAAGTACTTTTAGCACTAATATTTACCTTTCTTTGGACTCCCGGATTTTCGCAAGAACTAAATAGCAGCGACTATCTGCTGCAAAACACAAAACTCTCAATCGATCCTTCCGGCAAAAGGATCTTGATCGCCTATGAATTAAAGACGGGAAACCCAAATGTCATCATTGCGCAAAAAGATGAGGAAAAATTTTCTTTAACCCGCATAACACCGATCAATCCCAATATTCGCTACATCGGTTTTTCTTCAGAAGCCAAGCATCTACTGGAATTATCGCGCACCGAAAATACTACCACCTTAACTCGCTTCAATTTTGAGACAGGCCAAAAGCAACTTATATACGAGGATCTAAAAGAAATTTGGATTCCCAGAGAACTAGGACCCGACGACTATGTTTACTTTCAGGCGACAAGACAAACTCCAACTCAAGGAATTTGGGTTCGACAGCAAAACGGAACACAAAAAATTCTATTTCCCACCCCTGATCGATTATCCGCCAGAGCCAATTGGACAGGCGGATCCATCTATGTAATGAATTGGACCACTCCAAGATCATTTTTCGCCTTAATCGGAAAAGTACCAACAGAAGCCGCAAACCTTGTAAAGGAGCCCGGCGTATGGGAAATCACCTGCGCGAACTCCGACCCCCTGCAATGCGCAAAAGAAAAGCTGCAGCTAACGAAGTTCGGATACCTCGCAACCGTCGAAATAACTAAAGGCCCACAGGCTTGCGAAATTAAGGGTGAGTGGTTCGACTTACGAGAACTTCAAATTTCAGAAAATGGAAGCTTTGTGATTTTTCACGCAAAAACTCCCGGGAAAAATGGATTGCGAAATATCTATTTGGCAAGCTACGCAGAGAAAAAATGCGCTCTTGATATTGTTTTTTCAGAGAGGGATGGAAAATGGGAACTCCAGTGAACATGAACAAGCATGTTGGATCGAATATTCCAATTCGATATGGCAACTACTATGGGCCCAACTATACTGGCGGAGAAATTGTAAAACCAGGCGAGCGAGGCGATTACAGCGTCAAACCGATTAATCCCACCGATGCTGCAGCAAGAGACCATGACTGGCGCTATGCCAATGCTGATGATGCGCTGGCAGCGGGAAGAAAAGATATCTCTGACTGGATCAAAAATGATGCCGATCGAAAAATGGCAGAGGCACTGGCCAATCGAATTAAAGAACTTGAAAAAAAGCACTCTAGAGAATTCGAAGACACTATGGAGTTGGGCCGGGCCCATAATGCAAAAACCATTTTTGATAAAAAACCTCTACCTGAGCTTCCAGATCCTGTAGAAAGATTTCAATGGGATGTCCCTGGCCCTCCGCTACTGCCTGGTGACGCCTCGGATAGCTTGTCGTGGCCCGATGTCGCTGAAGCCACCAATATGTGTTACCGCGACGCCAAGGGCTGGCGCCAGCCCGTTGATCCCTTGATGCTGGACCTCGATGGCGACGGACTGGAATTGCAGCCCGCCGACGGTTCGGTCCTTTTCGATCACGATGCCGACGGCGTCAAAACAGGTACGGGTTGGATTGGCTCCGACGACGGCCTTCTCGTACGCGACCTCGACAGCAACAGCCTCATCCAGACCGGACGAGAACTCTTCGGCGTCGACACCATCAAGCGAAACGGAGAGAAGGCGGTCAATGCCTTCGATGCCCTGGCAGATCTGGACAGCAATGCCGACGGCAACTTCACCAGCGCCGATTTGGCATGGAGCCAAGTCAAGGTCTGGCGTGATATCGATCAGGACGGTGTCTCTGATGCAGGGGAGCTCTTCTCGCTTGATCAGTTGGGCATTACCCGCATCGGGGTGGTCGGCAGCGCTGCCAACACCACTGGTGGTAGCCAAGCTGGTACGAGCATCAACGGAAACTTCATCGCGCAAAGCGCCAGCTTCACGCGCAACGATCAGACCTTAGGCATAGGCTCCGCGAGCCGCTCGGCAGGCGCCATCGATCTGGACTCGAGCAACTTCCATCGGGAGTTCACCGATCGAATCCCCCTGACCGAAGTCGCCAAGGCTCTTCCCAAGATGCAAGGCTCTGGCAGGGTCCGCGACTTGGCAGAGGCTGTAAGTCTGAGCCCGGAACTGGCGTTGGCGCTCACGGCCTTCAGTTCGGCCACGACTCGCGAAGTGCAGATGGCGCTGATCGACAACCTGGTCACGACATGGGCGAAAAGCAGCGATTTCTGGAGCAGCATCGAAGACAACTTGGGTGGCAAGGAGAACATAAACCTGAGAATTTCCACTCCTGCGGGCATGACGATAGAGCAGTTCCGCAACCTCATTGGCGTACTGGAGGTGTTCAACGGTGAGCGCTTTTATGAGAAGCCGAGCAGCACTACGACCGTACAACGGGTTGCGGGGTTCACGAACAACTCGAATACGAGCACATCTGGCGCAATCACTATCACCCACCCGAGCTACGGCATCAATCCTCCGGCAGCCCAAGTTGCGCTGTTACAGCAGTCCTACAACGCCCTAAAGGAAAGTGTCTACGGCGCTCTAGTGCTGCAGACTCGGCTCAAGCCGTATCTGGACAGCATCGAGCTGACTATCGACGAACTTGGCATCGGGCTCGACACGACGGCACTTGTTGCCAAACTGAACTCATACAGAACCGAGAACGAGCGCGAGGCGCTGTTCGATCTGATCGAGCTCAACCGCTACGCGGCGCCAACTCTCAAGGTGACAGGATTGCAGGGGCTGGATCTCCTCGGAACCTGGTTGGATTCGCTACCCGAAACTTCCCCGTTGAAATCCGAAATCATGGCGCTGAGGCATATCTCCACTCCCGGCGCCAGCGGGACCAACAACAACGACATGTTTTTCGGCAACGCAGCTGCAAACAGCTTTTCTGCCGGCGCAGGCGATGACTTGGCCAACGGAGGTGAGGGCAACGATACGTTGCACGGGGGTGAAGGTGACGATGCTCTTCAGGGAGGAAACGGTAACGATACGCTATACGGCGACGCTGGTGCCGACATTCTGCGCGGCGGAGCAGGAAACGACACTCTCGGTGGGGGTTCTGGCAACGATTCGTTGATTGCTGACGAAGGAGACGACGTACTGAATGGAGGCAGTGGGGCAGACCGGCTCGATGGAGGCGCGGGCAACGATACGCTCGATGGCGGGGCTGGCAGCGACACGTTCGTGTTCAGCCGTGGCTTTGGACAGGACACGATCGTTCAGTGGGACGCTACTGTCGGGCGCGTGGACACACTGCAGTTCACGGACTTGAAGAGCACCGACCTGGTCAGCCTGACACGCCACGGTTCGAGTCTGAGGCTCACGTTCAACAGCGGCGACAGCGTGACGCTGCCGGACTTCTACTACTCGGACAGCAATTGGGAATACAAGATCGACAGGATCGTGTTCTCGAACAACGTTGAGTGGAATCGCAACGACATCATCTCGGCCCCGACGAATCTGAGTGTGCTTGCCGATGCGGTGACGGGTTCGAATCTGGCGGGCAACAATCTCAACGGCCTTGCGGGCAACGACACCATCACTGGCGGTAATCTGGCCGACCGGCTCGATGGTGGCGAGGGCGATGACGTTCTCCATGGCGGGGCAGGCAACGACACCTTGATCGGTGGCGCGGGCAACGACACGCTTGATGGCGGGGCTGGCAGCGACACGTTTGTGTTCAGCAGCGGCTTCGGACATGACACGATTGTTCAGTGGGACGCCACTGCCGGGCGCATGGACACAGTGCAGTTCACGGACTTGAAGAGCACGGACCTTGTCAGCCTGACGCGCAATGGCGCTCACTTGAAGCTGACGTTCAACAGCGGCGACAGCGTGATGCTGCAAGACTTCTACTACTCGGACAGCAATTGGGAATACAAGATCGACAGGATCGTGTTCTCGAACAACGTTGAGTGGAATCGCAACGACATCATCTCTGCGGCCACGAGTTTGAGCACAGGCAACGATACGGTCACCGGCTCCAGTTTTGCGGGCAACAATCTCAACGGGCTGGCGGGCAACGACACCATCACGGGAGGCAGCTTGGCTGACCGGCTCGATGGTGGCGAAGGCAATGACGTCCTGAATGGCGGGGCAGGCAACGACACCCTGATCGGTGGCGTGGGCAACGACACGCTCAGTGGCGGAGCGGGCAACGACACCCTAATCGGTGGTGAGGGCAACGACACTCTCGATGGCGGGGCTGGCAGCGACACGCTCGTGTTCAGCCGTGGCTTTGGACAGGACACGATCGTTCAGTGGGACGCTACTGTCGGGCGCGTGGATACAGTGCAGTTCACGGACTTGAAGAGCACCGACCTGGTCAGCCTGACACGCCACGGTTCGAGTCTAAGGCTCACGTTCAACAGCGGCGACAGCGTGACGCTGCCGGACTTCTACTACTCGGACAGCAATTGGGAATACAAGATCGACAAGATCGTGTTCTCGAACAACGTCCAGTGGAGCCG